>NZ_JADBTB010000174.1:0-4418 GCF_020246405.1 Microcystis sp. M083S1 | reverse complement strand
TTAAAAGCAGATTTGGTAAATTCGGCACTTCCTCCCTGATGTTTTTTCTTAAAGTTAGGATACTTAGTACGACCAGCAAAGAAATTAGTAAAAGCTGTTTGTAAATGTCTTAACCCTTGTTGTAAAGGTACACAGCTTACCTCATTGAGAAAGTCTAATTCTTCTTGCTTTTTCCAATCGGTTAGCATTGAAGAAGTTTGAACATATCCTACTCTTTCTTGTCTTTCATACCAAGCTTGTGTTCTGACATGGAGAGCTTTGTTGTAAACTAATCTTACACAGCCCAATGTGCGCCGCAATAGCGACTCTTGTTTTGGTGTGGGGTAAAATCGGTAAGAATAGGCTTTTTCCATGTCTCACATTTTAGCATATATTTCGTAAATGTGCTAATATTTAACAGTAAAGCCGTCGTAGAACGACGGGGTTTCAGACCCAAATTTTCGATGAGCAAACGGATCGGTGTGATATTTTTGGGACCGCCCGGATCGGGAAAAGGTACCCAAGCGGCAAAATTAGCGGAATCTCTGACGATTCCCCATATTTCTACCGGTGAAATTTTACGTCAAGCAATTACAGAGAAGACAGAACTTGGTCAGCAAGCACAAGCTTATGTGGAAAAGGGCGAATTAGTCCCCGATGAGTTGTTATTAGGTTTAATTCAGGAACGTTTAAAACAGCCTGACAGTGCTAAGGGTTGGATTCTTGATGGTTTTCCCCGCACGGTGGCACAGGCGAGCTTTTTAGACGCATTACTGGAAGAATTGGCCGATAGTTACACATTTGTGGTTAATTTGGCTGTACCAGATACGGTCTTAATTGAGCGTCTCATGCAACGGGGTCGTCAAGATGATACTAAAGAAACGATCGCCCGTCGCCTACAGGTTTATATCGACCAAACTGCCCCCGTTTTAGATTATTACGGTCAAAAAGGGACTCTTAACCATATCGACGGTAATCAACCGATGGACGCGGTTACTGCCGCTCTAACAGCAGTTGTCACTCCTGTTTAAAGTTTCTCTCAGTCAGTAATCAGTAATCAGTCAGTAAAAATTACAACTTTTTATAAGTTTTTTATATCAAACAGCAGTTAATGGTTGAGAATATTTGAATTTACACTTCGCAATATTTACCTTTTCTTAAGAATTTATTGAAAATAATTCTCATTTGTTTACGAGGTTGCAATACTTCCAGCGATTATGGTATAATTTCGCAGTATGAAATGATGGGTTTTTCTGTGCTTTTTAGGGTTTTTAGCTGTCTGTCGATCCTGAAAACCCTTGCTAAATCTACACTGACCTATTCAGCAACAGCAATAAATGGCAGTTAAAGAGCCTTTTTTCAGCCAACCCGTTGATCAATTAATTGTGTAGTTTTGTTGCAAAGAGAAAGTTTTTTTGACAAAAAGAACAAAGTGTGCTGCTCAGTGATCTATATTGCTTTTATTTATTCTCCCCACACCCTACACCCCACACCCCACACCCCACACCCCACACCCCACACCCCACACCCCACACCCCACACCCTAATCTCCTAGAAGGGAAACTTTACCCTTGCCCCTGCGTCTTGAGCTTCTAAGCAAACAAGCGCCACGCTTGCGATAGAATAGATTGGACTTAGCCTAAATGGGGTCAGCGAAAGAATGTGCGGAATTGTTGGCTATATCGGAACCCAAACAGCGATCGATATTCTCCTAGCTGGATTGGAACGTTTAGAATATCGGGGTTATGATTCGGCAGGGATTGCCACAATTCTCGAAGGTGAATTACATCGAGTCCGCGCCCAGGGAAAACTCTACAATCTGCGGGAAAAATTAGAACAGGAAGTTAATCCCTCCCAAATTGGCATCGGTCACACCCGTTGGGCAACCCACGGCAAACCCGTAGAAAGTAATGCCCATCCCCACACCGATAACAGTCAACGGGTGGCAGTGGTACAGAATGGCATTATCGAAAACTTTCAGGCATTAAGAACAGAATTAAAGGAAAAAGGCTGTATATTTGACTCAGAAACCGACACAGAAGTTATTCCCCATCTAATCGCCAGTTATTTACCCAAACCTACCGATGAAGAATACTTGGGGGTGAGTCCTTTCCTCAAGGCAGTTTTAAAGGCAATTGAACGTTTAGAGGGTGCTTTTGCCCTAGCGGTAATTAGTCCCGATTATCCCGATGAATTGATTGTCGTGCGGCAACACGCTCCTTTAATCATCGGTTTTGGTCAGGGGGAGTTTTTCTGTGCCTCCGATGTCAGTGCTTTGGTTCCCCATACCCGGGCGGTGCTGTCCTTGGATAATGGCGAAATCGCTCAGTTAACACCCTTGGGAGTAGAAATCTATAATTTTGAGGGAAAAAGAGTCCGTAAAAACCCCAGAGTCCTCGATTGGAGTCCGACAACCGTAGAAAAACAGGGTTATCGTCACTTCATGCTCAAGGAAATCTACGAACAACCAGGAGTGGTGCGCGACTGTTTAGGGACCTATCTACATCCCCATTGGACAGCAGAAAATGGGGATAATGTCAACCCGATAAATATTAATTTTTCTGAGGAAATTTACGATAATTTAGAACATATTCAGATTTTAGCCTGTGGGACCAGTTGGCACGCTAGTTTAGTCGGTAAATACTTGATTGAGCAGTTGGCAGGTATTCCCACAAGAGTACAGTACGCCTCGGAATTTCGCTATGCACCCACCCCCCTGATGCCCAATACTTTAACCATCGGGGTGACGCAATCGGGGGAAACAGCCGACACTTTAGCAGCGTTGGAAACGGAAAAACAGCGTCGTTTAGGGTTAGGAAAAAAATATCAGGCCCGGATTATCGGGATTACTAATCGCCCCGAAAGTACCCTAGCACAAATGGTCGATCAGATTATTAATACTCAGGCGGGGATCGAAATCGGGGTGGCGGCAACTAAGAGTTTTACCGCCCAGTTATTGGGTTTTTATCTCTTAGCTTTGGATTTATCCTATCGTCGTCAAACTTTGTCTTTAGAGAGAATCGAGCAAATTATTAATGAAATGCGATCGCTGCCAAGATCGATCGAAACTGTCCTAGAAACACAGGAAAAAGCGATCGAAGAATTAGCCCATGAATTTAATGACACCCAGGACTTTATTTTCTTGGGACGGGGGATTAATTTCCCCATCGCTTTAGAAGGGGCCTTAAAACTCAAAGAAATCAGTTATATTCATGCGGAAGGCTATCCAGCCGGAGAAATGAAACACGGACCAATCGCGCTTTTAGATGCAAAAGTTCCCGTAGTAGCGATTGCGATGCCGGGGGTAGTTTATGATAAAGTTCTCTCCAATGCACAGGAAGCAAAAGCAAGGGATGCGCGGTTATTGGGAGTAGTTGCTGACAACGATACGGAAGCACCAAAAGTCTTTAATGATTTGTTGTATGTGCCGGAAGTTGAGGAATTATTATCGCCAATTTTAACAGTAATTCCCCTACAATTGCTCTCCTATCATATCGCAGCCCGTCGCGGTTTAGACGTGGATCAGCCGCGCAATTTAGCCAAAAGTGTCACGGTAGAATAGGGTTCGGTTGGGTTGAAAGTGTGGTTTAAAGGTCTATTTACACTGAATCGGAACCTATGAATCTTTATGCAACTTCTCAGAATGGGGTTTTAATTCGTCTGACAGAGGAGAGATGGAAACACATTATCAGTGGACATAGTGAATTAGTATCGTATCAAGCGGAGATATTGGAAACCATTCGCTATCCTGAGAAAATCCTAGTAGGAAACCATCAGGAATTGTTGGCAGTTAAACAAATAGTTTCTGGAAAATATCTAATCGTTGTTTATCGGGAATTATTAGATGAGGAATTTATTATTACTGCTTATTTAACCCGTCTTCTTCGTGAATTAACCAAGAGGAAACAAATATGGCCATAACTAGCATTAATATTCAATCCTATCTTAACTTCGCCAAGATGATTCACGCTCTGCCTCAGCAAGATTTTTGGACAGCTTATGATGCAAAAGCAGATATTTTGTATATTAATTTTCATCAACCATCTTTACCAGCGGATGATAGCGAATTAACAGATAATGATGTGATTATTCGTTATCAAGGGGATAAGATCATTGGGTTAAGTATTCTCAATGTTAGTAAAATCCAATGATGCTAAGTAGCTGGTTATAATTAAATTAAAAATGGATTTTAGGTTCGATCCCCCCTTAATCCCCCCTTGATAAGGGGGGTGCCGATCCCCCCTTAATCCCCCCTTATTAAGGGGGGCATCTGATAATTTTTAACGCCTACCTACTTATAAATAGGGTCTGCTGAAAAAGTCATTGAAAAGTACAGGTCTCTTAATCAATGATTTCACTTAGCTACAAGCATAAGCTTTAGTTGTTGATTAACTTTTAAGTTATAACTTATCCTAATCATTGACCGAGAAAAAGTGCTG
>NZ_JADBTB010000173.1:0-6666 GCF_020246405.1 Microcystis sp. M083S1 | reverse complement strand
TGTGGGCATATTGCTGAGAAAATGCCGTTAAATATTCGAGAGTGGGATTGTCCAGACTGTGGGACTCACCATGACCGAGATGTTAACGCTAGTAAAAATATTTTGGCCGCAGGGCTTGCGGTGTCAGTCTGTAGAGCGACCATAAGACCAGAACAGAGTAAAACTGGGGCGGCAGGTGCGAAAAATCCTTCGGGAAAGAAGCAGAAACTCAAATCGTGAGGTTTGGGAATCGCCGTCCGTTTACGGCGGTGAGGATGTCAAAAATTAGCGAACTCTCATCTATCCGTGTTATTAGAAATTGGTATCATTCGGCTGTCTTTAATCATTTTAGGCGTTCCTTTCGCCCTTGGCCTTTTCCTTGAGGCTATTTTAAGAATTGTCTTCGGGTTCGGTAATCCGCTTATTTACGAAGCTGATGCCGAAATTGGCTATCTTTTGGCTCCTAATCAACAAACGCGCCGGTTTTCCAATTTTATCGCCGTTAATCAGTATTCGATGCGGAGCGAGCCGATTACACCCCAACGGCCTCCGGAGACGACGAGAATCATGTTAATCGGTGATTCGATCGCTAATGGCTCCTGGTGGACGGATCAAAAAGAGACCATTGCTGCTTTAATCACCAAAAATTTAGGCCAAAATCTGAGGGGTTCAGTGGAGGTTCTCAATGCTTCGGCCAATTCTTGGGGACCGCGCAATCAATCGGCCTATCTAAGACGTTTCGGCACCTTTGAATCCCAGGTGATCGTGTTATTAATGAACACCGATGATCTGTTCGCTTTAGCTCCTAGTTCGGCGGTGGTGGGACGAGAAATTAATTATCCCGCTCGCCGGCCAGCTTTAGCTTTAATCGAGTTGTACGATCGATATTTTAAGCGTTATCCTCCCCTACCACCGGTGCAAGAAGGAGGCGATCGAGTGGGCAATAATTTAACCGCTCTTGCCCAAATTCAAGCCCTTGCTCAGGCTAATCAAGCCCGTTTAATTATCGCTATTACTCCCCTCATTCGCGAAGTTAAAAAACAGGGGCGAGATTATGAATTAAAGGCCCGTCAAAGACTAGCAGATTTCACCAGCAACCAGCAGATTTTTTATCTAGATTTTCTGCCCATTTTTCAAGCTCATCCTAATCCTGATTCCCTCTATCGCGATAATATTCATCTCAGTGGAGACGGTAACGAGTTAATTAGTCAAAAACTGACCGAGGCAATCAAAAAGGTCTTTTAATTAGGGTTTGCTGAATCAGTTATCAGTTATCAGTTATCAGTTATCAGTTAAGTAGGTAGGTATTAAAAACTTTCAGATCCCCCCGCCTATCGGCACCCCCCTTATTAAGGGGGGCAGGGGGGATCGAACCTCAAATACATTTTTAATATAATTATAACCAGCTACTTATCAGTTCACTGATTACTGTTTACTGTTCACTGTTCACTGTTTACTGAAAATACTCCCCAATTCATAATTCATAATTCATAATTCCCTAACAACCATACCAAAGCTTTTCTATCTGCTTTGCTAGGGCCAATAACTCAGAGCGATCGCTTGTATCCCTTAAGAGGGTGACATGGCCTAATTTTCGACCGGGACGGGATTTTTTACCGTACCAAAAAACGTGAGCGTCTGGAATTGCCGCTAAAACTGCTCTTTTTTCCCCATAATCGCCGTCACTATCCTCAAAACCCAATAAATTAACCATGACTGCCCCAGCAGATTTTAAGTCCGTGGCTCCAAGGGGCAAATTAGCCACTGCTTGCAGTTGTAGGGCAAATTGGGAGGTAAGACAGGCAGAAAGGCTGTAATGACCCGAATTATGGGTACGGGGAGCGATTTCATTAATCAATACCTCTCCCTGGGGAGTGACAAATAACTCGATCCCGAAAACACCCACCGCCGACAAACTACTTAACAGATGATGGGCGATAGATTCGGTTTGAGCCTGTAAAGATTGGTTAAGAGCGGCGGGAGCAATCACCCAGCGACAGACTTGCTCCTCTTGATAGGTTTCCACCACGGGATAGGTGACGATTTCCCCAGTTAATCCCCTAGCGGCAACGATGGCTAATTCGCGCTCGTAGGGAATATAAGCTTCTAACATCAAGTCAAGACGCTCTAATTGCGGCTTTTTGGCGTTTAATTCTTCAGGAGTGCGAATAATAAAGGTTCCTTGACCATCATAACCGTGTCGTCGCGCTTTCAGTACTAGCGGAAAAGGATAATTTTCTAGTGGGGATAAATTATCTATCGCCCAAAAATCAGGCACAGGCAACCCTAGGGAGCGTAAATAACATCTTTGCTCGTATTTATCCAATAGGGGGCGCAGATTTGCCAAACTAGGATAGAATTGCACTCCTGTGGCCGCTAATTCTTCTAGGGCATCTAAATTAACAAACTCATTTTCAAAAGTGATCAGATCACAATGTTGAGCTAGTTTTTTTGTGCCTTCCGCGTCAGCTATTTCAGCGAAAACAACCCCGTCAGCTAAAGCAACGGCGGGATCGTCGGGGTGTGGTGTTTGTACAATCAGAGAAATGCCTAATCTCTTGGCTTCCTGTGCCATCATCCATGCTAATTGTCCACCACCAATAACACCAACCCGGGTTTGCATCATTGATCACATCCTAAAGATTCCGGGGTAGAGACGCCGGTTTTTGAGTTTACACCCTCGGCTCTTTCACAGAGATTTTTGATTTGTTGAGCGTCAAGCACTGCAAAACTAAAATCAGCACCGTTGATGTTTACTCCCTCGAAAATGGTACGCAGCATGATCGCTTCGGCAAAAATGGCATCGCTTAAATCGGAATTTTTAAAGGTACTCAGATAGGCTAACCCATTGGTTAAGTCCGCTCCATGAAAGTTGCCTTCGATGATAGAGGCTCCGTTAAACACTGCCCCGCGCAAATCGGCAGAACTAAAGTTAGAATCTTGGAGATTAACGTTAGTAAATTGGGCAGATTGCAAATTTTGTCCCGAAAAATCCTTCCCTGTCAGATTCTGGTTTTCATAACTGGCATTGGCTCCTGTGACAGCAGCAGAACTGGCAGCTAAGGCATTGACAGGAGATAGGATAAATAGTAAGGCAAAAAAAGCGATCGCTAATCGAAAGATAGTCTTCATTGGCGGAAAATTCCATCAGTGGGCATTCTTGATTTTATAGCAGTAAGTCATCAGCCGTCAGCTTTTCACCGGCCGCGAGAAATTGCTGGCACACAAACCTTTATAATGGCTGTCTAGGCTTATACTGCCATGCAATTTGGTCTAAACAAAAATATTTAAGCTACAGTCCCTCAGCTTTCAGCTAAATAAGGTAAAAGACAAAAGTTAATTAATTTTCTCTCTCCTGACTCCTATTTCTAAGGACAATTTCTGATTTATACAAGAGGTTTGATGGATACACCGCAACTTTTATTCAATGGTTTAGCCGTCGGCAGTATTATTGCTCTGGCTGCTGTCGGTTTAACCCTTACCTGTGGCATTTTGCGTCTGTCTAATTTTGCCCACGGCGATTTTATGACTTTGGGTGCTTACATAACTTGGGTGGTAAATGCTCAAGGGATTAATCTCTGGTTAGCGATGCTGGTGGGCGCAGCAGTGACAGCTATTGCCATGCTCATTGCCGAGAGATTATTATGGAAACCTATGCGCGATCGACGGGCTGATTCTACCACTTTAATTATTATTTCGATCGGTTTGGCTTTATTTCTTCGCAATGGTATTTTAATGATCTGGGGCGGTAGTAATCAACGCTACGATCTGCCTGTGATGACCGCTACAGAAATTTTTGGGATTAAAGTAGCTTTTGATCGCTTGTTAGTTATTGGTTTGGCAATTATAGTTATTATTGCCCTCCATTTGCTATTGCAAAAAACTAAGATCGGTAAGGCAATGCGTGCCGTAGCTGACAGCAACGATTTAGCTAGAGTAACTGGAATTAACGTCGAATGGGTTGTTTTCTGGACATGGATAATCACGGGAGTTTTAACTGCTTTAGCTGGAGGGATGTTCGGGTTAATTACCGGGGGAGTGCGTCCCAATATGGGCTGGTTTTTAATCTTACCAATGTTTGCGTCCGTGATTTTGGGTGGTATTGGTAATCCCTACGGAGCGATTGCTGGGGCTTTAATTATTGGTGTTGCCCAAGAAATTAGTGTTCCCTTAATTGGTTCTGATTATAAATTAGCCGTGGCTTTATTAATTATGATCTTGCTGTTATTATTCCGTCCTCAAGGTTTATTTAAAGGCACGGTTTAACAGTTATCAGTTATCAGTTAACAGTTATCAGTTATCAGTTATCAGATGTAAGTTTTAAGTTATTTATTTATCTTCATCTTTATCCCTGTTTACTGTTTACTGTTTACTGGACGGCTACGCCGTGCCTTTGGCAACACTGAAAAGCCCAATCTTTAATCCTGAATATATTCTTCCCCGGTGATTAAAGCGTATTCAGCGCGGGTAAATTCTCGACCTAAATAAGCAGCATGATCGAACATAGTAATCGGACAAGGTTGGGTTTCTTCGATCACTTTGACGGCTAATTCTTTGGCAGTTCTTGCAGTGTAAATATTCTCAGGATTGCGATCAAGTTTTTGCCTAACACCGATAACTTTTCCCGTTTCTGGATCGACGGCTAAACCTTTTTCATTGATAATATTGCTGTAATGTTTGGCACAGATTAACCCTGCTTCTCGGTCGAGATAAATAATAAAATATCCTGCGGGATCGAGAGCGATCGGACGTTTGGAAAGTTGATGATCAATAGCCGTGATTTGGGATTTTAATTCGCTCATTTTCTTGACAAAATTACTTAAATATGTAGTTGAAAGCAAGAGCAAATTATATCACATACCATCATCCTTGTTCTAGAGTATTTTGTCGAGATAAGCCCTATTTTCTGTGAGCAAATCGGCTCTGTTATTCTTTGTGTGATAAGTTTAACTTATATAGTAGTGATCGATCTTTGTGTCCTCTGTGTCTCTGTGGTTCCTTCCACTCACTCGCCCGCAGGACTGTATCTTAGAATACATTTTACCCACCAAACCTAAGAGAGCGGCGCCCCTAATCTAAGGTCGAAAAATAACAGGCTGATAGCTTAATGCTATAAATTTTCTTCCACCAAAGCCTCGACCCGTCCTGTTTTGACCGCTTCCACCAAAGCGGCGTGATCTTGTTCTGTCTGCTCGGCATAAGCGATCGCAAATTCGCCCATCGCTAGATCGAACTGATCTCCTTTCCCCAAATAACCGCTAATGGTGGCCGCATCTCCAGATTTAGCGTGGGCGCGGGCCAAGGTCCAGCCACAGAACTCGGCGTAGCGTTGCAGTTGGACGGCCGATACTCCCTCAATGGGTAGGGAAAACTTCATATCCCGCAGTTGCCGTAAATAGAAGTTATTGCCCCGTCTTCCCTGGGTCCAGCCTAAAAATATGTCGCTAGAGGATTGCATCAATCTCTGGCCTGTAACCACCCGTTGTCCCTGATTTTCATACTGGCTCTTGGCGGTATAGGGTTCAAGAACCGAAGGGCAAGCCTCCTTAACTTGTAGGATGAGGGGATGGTTATCTTCCGAGAACAATAGGGCGATATAACATCTGGTGCCGACACTACCAATGCCTACCACTTTCAGGGCAAAGTCCTCTAACTGGTAGCGATCGAACAGGACCCGGCGTTCCTCCGGCAGGGATTGGCGATAGTCTTCCAGACCCTCACGCACGAGAGTCTCCCAATCCGGTTCGTTGACATGGTAGAGAATGGGCGGCTGATCGACAAAGCGATTGCGTCCCCCGCTTTGGGTGACGATCTTGGGGTAGAGATGTTCGATGATGCGCTCGCGGGCCTTTGTCATCATCTGTTCCCGTATCTTGCGTGTCTTTTCGTCGGGAGCCATCTCGAGCACCTGTTCTACTCCTATGCGCGTGTACCACACCTCTAAGGGACTGAGGCGAGAATATTCCCGCAGGTGTTCTCGATAGGAACGAGCGCAATCGATCGCCGCTGCCTTCGATTCTCGATCGGATAGATCGCTATCCCTGCCGGCGATGACAAAACTGACCACGAGACGCTTGAGATCCCATTCCCAAGGTGCGGGTAGGGTTTCGTCGAAATCGTTAATATCGAAGACTAAATTGCGTTCGGGGGTGGCAAAAAATCCGAAGTTCAACAGGTGGCAATCTCCGCAGGCCTGCACGATAATGTCGGTTTTGGGAGTGGTGGCCAGATCGTAGGCCATCAAGGCAGCGGAACCGCGCAGGAAGGTAAAGGGACTCCGCAACATTCGTCCGTAGCGGATGGGAATTAATTCCTGTAATCGCCCTCGATTTGATGCTTCGATGATCTCGATCGGCTCTCGACCAGCTGCGGGGGGTTGCCAGATAGCGTGGCGAGAACGCGGCAATCGCTCCCGGAGGGATTTACCGATCTGGATGCGTTCCTCCCGTGAACGGAATCGAGCTTGAGAGGGTGACCGGATCGGGGTTTCTATTTGGTGGTTCATAGCGACTTTTTCCCCTGAATGAGATTACATCCCTTGCTGTTAGTTGACATCCTCGCCGCCCTAAAAGTGCGGCGATTCCTAAACCTCACGATTTAAGTTTCTGCTTCCACCACCGTCGCATACCACAGTTAAAAAACCATGTACTGTCTTACACAGAGTCCACAGACTTTCGCCCCATTTCA
>NZ_JADBTB010000172.1:0-12439 GCF_020246405.1 Microcystis sp. M083S1 | reverse complement strand
GTGGAAGCAGAAACTTAAATCGTGAGGTTTAGGAATCGCCGCACTTTTAGGGCGGCGAGGATGTCAAGATCCTTGCATGGCGCGGATTAATTCGGCAGCCACTTCTGGACGGGAGAATTCCGGAGGTGGTAATTCTCCTTTACGCAGCAGTTCCCGGACTTTCGTTCCCGAAAGGTGGATTCTTTCTTCAGGTAAACTGGGGCTAGTTTTGGTGGTTGCCATTCCCGAAGTGCGGGTACAGTAGAAAGCGTGTTCAAACTTCATCGGCACGATTCCCAATTCCCCCGGCTCGAACTCATCAAAGATATACTGAGCATCGTAGGTTCCGTAGTAGTCGCCGACTCCGGCATGGTCACGACCGACGATAAAATGGGTACAACCGTAGTTTTTACGGATAATAGCGTGGAAAATTGCTTCCCGGGGGCCAGCATAACGCATAGCTGAGGGGTTGATAGCTAGAATAACGCGATCTTGGGGAAAGTATTTATCCATCATGATCTCATAGCAACGCATCCGCACATCGGCCGGCACATCATCGCTTTTGGTAGCGCCGACAAGGGGATGCAAGAATAAACCATCTACCACTTCTAGGGCGCATTTTTGAATATATTCGTGGGCCCGGTGGATGGGATTACGGGTTTGGAAACCGACAATCGTTTTCCAAGCTTTTTCGTGGAACATTTTGCGCGATTGCAGAGGATCGATCTGATATTTGGGAAACTGGGGATGAGGATCGCGCTGAAGTAACCATATTGGACCTGCGAGGTTAATTTCTCCCTGTTCGTAGAGGACTTTTACCCCGGGATGTTTATGATCGTCGGTACGATAGACGTTAACTGCTTCGTGGGCTTTATTATAACGGTATTTTTGGGTTAGTTCTAGGACTCCGACAAAGTTGCCTTCGCTGTCATCTAAACGAATCCAGTTGCCTTCTTTGAGAGGATCCGCCACTTCTTCCCTAACGGAAAGAGTCACGGGAATTGCCCAGGGTAAACCATTGATTAGACGCATATCATCGACGACTTTTTCGTAGTCGTCCTGTTCCATAAAGCCTTTGAGGGGACTGAAACCACCAATAGCAATCATAACTAAATCCGAGAGCGCTCGTTCATCTAAGGAAACTCGCGGTAGTTTTTCAGCTAGGGCCAGAAATTCGGCTTTTTCGGCAGCGGTAGCAATACGATTAATTAATTGCCCACCGTGGGGCGCGATTCCTTCGGTCAGTACAGTCATAAAAATTTCTTTACATTGTCACGGTTTATCCTATCAGAAGTTGGTTAACCCTTAATCAAGGGGTTGGGACTAGCGATGATTTTCCAGTCGGAACAGTTTACAATAAGATTTGTAAAGAATTATCAATAATTATGAGCGAAAAAGTTGTCCTGATTGTCGGTGCTACGGGGGGGATCGGTGCCACTTTAGCGCGTAAACTAGCTGTTAATGGTCATAAACTCGTATTAGTGGCCAGAAATGCCGATAATTTATCTAATTTAGCTGGTGAGTTGCCTTGTCCTTCTTTAATTGTGCCGACGGATATCACTAATCCGACTCAGGTGGAAACTTTGATGGCAAAAATTGTCTCCCATTACGGCCGGTTGGATGTGTTGGTTAATGCGGCCGGAGCCGGTGTGATGAAACAATATAATAAAATCACGCCGGAAGATTTAGATAAAATGCTCGACCTCAATCTGAAGGGGAGTTTTTATACCTGTCAGGCTGCCGCTAATGTGATGAAGGAAAATAAGGCCGGTCATATCTGTAATGTGGTGGGAATTTTAGGTAAGCATTCTATGGCTATGGCTGCCGCTTATTGTGCTTCTAAATACGGGGTGGTCGGTTTTAGTAAATGTTTGGCCGATGAGTTAAAACGCTATGGTATTAAAATGACTTTATTCTATTTTGGTGGTGTCGATACTCCTTTTTGGGATCAGGTGAGTTTAAAAGTTGATCGCACTAAAATGTTAACCGCTCAAACCGCCGCCGATGCTATCTATTTTGCCATGAATGCTGAACCCCAAGCCGTCCCCATGGAAATTAATATTCAACCCGATAGTCATCTCTTTTTTTAGTCATCAGCTTTTTCAGTTATCAGTTATCAGTTATCAGTTATCAGTTATAGTCATTTCAGATAAGTCTGATACAGTCTAGACCGACAAAATCCTTATGAACTCTGGGATTGATATTCTCAATCTTAATTGAAATGACTATATCAGTTATCAGTGAATAGCATTAAGTGGCAAGTTCGGAGTTTTATTATCACTGTTTACTGTTTACTGAAAAACACCCCTTTTTTGACTTTATCTATGTTTATTGATCATATTCATTTTTATGTAGAATCGGCTAAAAAATGGCGAGATTGGTTTGTGGGGGTGATGGATTTTCAGGCGATCGCAAGTTTAGTTAATCTCCACACACACACGGAAATAGTTGGCAATGGAATCCAAAAAGATAAAACTAAACAGATTATTTTTATCTTATCTTCTCCCTTAAATTCCCTTAGTCCCGTGGCGGAATTTTTAAGTAAATATCCTGAAGGGGTGGCGGATGTAGCTTTTCAAGTGGAGGATTTAGACAGTTTAGCTAGGAAAATTAAACAGGACATTTTTATTGAGGAAACTGTTTTAGCTAGGGGTAAGATAAAAAGCTGTCAAATCTCTAGCATTGCTGATCTCAAACATACGTTAATTGAAAGACAGGGAATCACGCCAATTTTAGCCGATCCTAATCTGATTCAATACGATAGTAGGGAACAATATAATCAGGATATTCTGGCAATTGATCATTTAGTTTTAAATGTTTTTCAAGGGAATTTAGAGTTAACAGCCAATTGGTATGAGGAAAATTTAGGCTTTAAAAAAAGGCAAGCTTTTACTATTAAAACGGACCGTTCTGGTCTTTATTCTCAGGTGCTTGTTTACCCCGAAACTGAATTAAAATTACCGATTAATGAACCAGATAGTAACAGTTCTCAAATTCAAGAATTTTTAGATATTAATCAAAAATCTGGCATTCAACACATTGCTTTAAAAACAGAAAACATTGTAAACTTAACTCAAAAATTAAAAGAAAAAAAGGTAGAGTTTTTATCAGTTCCCGACAGTTATTATCAACAAATTAACTATCAAAAGAAAGATTTTAATATTGCCGATTGGGAATGGTCAGAAATCAAAAAAAGGGAAATTCTAATCGATTTTGAACAAAATAGTCATTCCCTCCCAGAAAAGCCAACTTTACTGCAAATTTTCACTAAACCAATTTTTTCTCAGCCGACTTTCTTTTTTGAATTAATCGAGCGACGTCATGCCGCTAGAGGTTTTGGAGAAGGCAACTTCCAAGCGCTATTTGAAGCGATCGAACGGGAACAAATACAGCGAGGAACTTTAGATTAGAGTCAGAAAAAGGAGCATTTTCCCCATGAGACTAAGTAGGTAGGTGTTAAAAGTTTTCAGACACCCCCCTTATCAAGGGGGGCAGGGGGGATCCCCCCGCCTATCGGCACCCCCCTTATCAAGGGGGGCAGGGGGGATCGAACCTAAAATCCATTTTTAATTTAATTATAACCAGCTACTTATCAACGATGACGTAATTCAATCACATCTTTTTTGATCGTGACATCATAGGAACCAAAAAAGGTTTGTCCCAAGAGTCCTAACCCTTCCATTTGGGGAGAAATACCAACAATCTGATTAGATAAAGCCACCTCGCCCACTTTAACAGAATTAATGCGACCAAGATACACAGTAACGACACCGCCGGCGGTATGAGCGAGTACTTCCTTTTCCCGTTTGACTTTCATCGCTTTTGCCATGGCATCGGTGAGGACGATCGAACTAGCTCCCGTATCAAAAAGCATTTCATAATAGTGACGGTTATTAAAAACTACCATCACCGTGGGAATGCCGTTAACCCGGCGTTGAATCGGTAACTGATAAACTTGCGGGGAATTTTTCCTATTTCTGGATGAACCGCCACAGAGACGGCTAAGATCTATGTGTTGTCCATCTGCTCTTTGGAGAAAGCATTCCGATTGAGCGAGAGTCGCAGCGGTGAAGGGAAATAACAGCAAAGTGCTGGCTAATGCGATCGCAGAAATAGACTTATTCATGGGTTCAACATCGAGAAGACCGACTCGGAAAAGAACGCTTCTAGCCCTATAATTCCCCAAAAATGCGGGAAAATAAGGGGGGTTTAACCCGGAGGCCAAGCCATTGGGCGATCGCCTAAGAGATGGACATGAAGATGATCGACGGTTTGACCCCCATGTTCCCCATTATTGATCACCACGCGATAACCTTGACTTAATTTGGCTTCGGCGGCCACTTTTTTAACAGTTAGTAACAAATGTCCCAATAAATCTCGATCGCTTTCGCTGGCTTCCTCTAGTTTCGGAATCGGTTTTTTGGGGATAATGAGGATATGGGTGGGTGCTTGGGGATTAACATCTCGAAAAGCGAGAACCAGATCATCTTCATAAACGATCGAGGCTGGAATTTCTTTACGGATAATTTTGCTAAAAATAGTCTCGCTCATAGACAAATTGCTTTTTTTTTAACTATACCATTAAGCTCTCAGCTTTTCTGGTTAGGTTATACCGAGAAATAGGCTGATTTTCAGGGTAAATTCCCAGATAAAATCATTTTTATGCGGAAAACTAGCCGAACATCCTGTTTAATTTTCCTAAGAACTCACTTTATTTTTAGTTGAGCCAAAATGTTAGCAAGGGTTTGGAGTGCGGCAATTATCGGCATCGATGCCATTAAAATCGGGGTAGAGGTGGATGTATCGGGGGGATTACCCGGAATTGCCGTGGTGGGTTTACCCGATACCGCCGTGCAGGAGTCGAAAGAAAGGGTAAAAGCTTCCCTAAAAAATGCCGGATTTGCCTTTCCCATCCGCAAAATTGTCATTAATTTAAGTCCCGCCGATATCCGCAAAGAGGGGCCGATTTATGATTTACCGATTAGTATCGGCATTTTAGGAGCCTCCGAACAGGTAGAAGCCGATTTATTGGGGGATTTTCTCTTTTTAGGTGAATTATCCCTCGATGGTAGTTTGCGTGCCGTGGCGGGGGTTTTACCCATTGCTGCCGCCGCCGAAAAAATGGGGATCAAGGGTTTAGTGGTTCCCGCCGATAATGCCAAAGAAGCGGCCGTGGTCAAAGGCGTACAAGTGTATGGATTTCGTCATCTATCGGAAGTGGTAAATTTCTTAAATGAACCCGATCGCTATTCACCGATGACTTTTAACGCTGCCGAGGAATTTGGGCGATCGCAGGTAAATCTCCCCGATCTCAAGGATGTCAAAGGCCAAGCAATTGGCCGGCGGGCCCTGGAAATTGCCGCAGCTGGAGGTCATAACCTAATTTTTGTCGGGCCACCGGGCAGCGGTAAAACCATGTTAGCGCGACGTTTACCCGGTATTCTGCCCCAGCTTACCTTTGCCGAATCCCTAGAAGTCTCCCAGATTCATTCCGTCGCTGGATTACTGAAGGATCGAGGTTCTCTGGTGCGCGAGCGTCCTTTTCGCAGTCCCCATCACTCCGCTTCTGGAGCGGCGCTGGTGGGAGGTGGCACTTATCCCCGACCGGGAGAAATCTCCCTTTCTCACCGTGGTATTTTATTTTTGGACGAATTAACGGAATTTAAGCGCAGTGTCTTGGAATATCTCCGACAACCCCTAGAGGATGGTTATGTGAGCATTTCTCGCACTCGTCTTTCCGTCGCTTTTCCGGCCCGTTTTACCCTGGTGGCGAGTACCAATCCCTGTCCCTGTGGTTATTACGGTGATTCGGTGCAACCCTGCAGCTGTTCACCGCGACAACGGGAACAATATTGGGCGAAATTATCGGGACCGCTTTTAGACCGTATTGACCTACAAGTGACGGTAAATCGTCTGAAACCGGAAGAAATGACCCAAGAGAGTCGGGGAGAAGCTTCTGAGCAAGTGCGGCAACGGGTAGAAGGGGCCAGACAAAAGGCCAGCGATCGCTTTCAAAATACGGGGATTCGCTCTAATGCGGAGATGAATTCCGAGCATTTGCGGCGTTTTTGCGCTCTGGATGATAGCAGTCGCCATATTTTAGAAGGGGCAATCCGAAAATTGGGTTTATCGGCCCGAGCAATGGATCGCATTCTCAAAGTTGCCCGCACCATTGCCGATTTAGGAGATAGTGAAATGCTGAAAAGTTCCCACGTTGCCGAAGCAATTCAGTATCGCACTCTCGATCGTTTAAGTTAGGGTTTGCGGCAAAAAGTTTGTTGCTGGGGTTAGGAGTCGGTCGTCAGGATTCAGGATTCAGGAGACAGCTTTTTTCTTCCCACTTCCCACTTCCCACTTTCAAGTCAGAATAACAGAATGACCTCCCACACAGCAAAAGCGATTAAGTAGGTAGGCGTTAAAAATTATCAGACACCCCCGTTATCAAGGGTAGGGTTGATTCATGAATCAACCCTACCTTATCAAGGGGGGATTAAAGGCAAAATCCATTTTTAATTTAATTATAACCAGCTACTTAATCGGGGGATTCTAAGCGTTTTTGCCATTCTCGATCGATTTTATCCGATCGCTCGATCTCTTGTTCGAGATAGTCTTGATCGGTAGAATAACTAATATCAGCATCACTAATCACTTTTTGGTCAGCGAATTGACGAGAGTAGGCCAGTTTTTGCTCTAATTCAGGATTATTTTGTGCTAATAGATCTGCTCTTTTTTCTCGCTGTTGATTGCGTTGATTAACCCGCTCATTTCTCCACTGTAAAAAGAAATAACGACCGAGAGGAATCCCCAAAAAAGCAGCGGCATAACTCAGGAGAAAACCGTAGATTCCTGTGACTATCGACCCCAGAGAACCGCTCAAATCGACACTATCACTCTTGAGCAAATATCCTAAAACTAAAGCGAGGATAAAGTTAACCACCCCTAAACCTAAAGCTAAGATAATTTGACCACTATCTGCTTCGCTAAACTTCCAGCGTTTTTCCTTTAGATAGGGCGAAACTGTTTGTAATTTTCTCTTTTTAGTTGTCACCTGTAGATCGGGAAAATAATAGATAATATCGCCTCGATCGGACACTTGCGGCAACCCATTAAAACGAGTTAAAACTGGGAGTATATAATCTTCTGCCTCCTCCTGACTGGGGTTAATACTATCGAGATAGGGGGCAATTTGTGGAGCGATAATCGAGCCACGATTATTTTGAATTACTTTACCGATAGTTTGCCAGCGTCTCTCCTCTAAATTAAAATTAGGATCGCCATCGCCAAAAAGAAAAGAAAAAACTGACTCGAGAAAATTCATCTTACTAGGGGGTTTTTCTGCCTTAACTTCCCTATCTCTTTTTTCGTAGTAGTTATTACCAAAATCGGGATAAAAAATCCAGAAAAAGTCCGTGGGAAAGAAGTTAATATTAATGTTGTTATTTCCCGAATTGTTATCCGAGTCACTATCTTTGAACATTAAGCCGATCAGGATTGCCAGAATAGCCAGCAAGAGGATTAAAATCGAAATAATTAAAACAATGCCAAAGGAAATGCGAATAACATAAAAAACTACTTTCCAGATTTTACTGGCGAAAGCTTTTAACTGCAATTGCCAATATTTATTCAGAAGAATTGAGCGAAAATTTTCGGGGAAAAGATAGATAATCTCCCCCGTATCTGCTACCTGTAAATGTCCCCCCGCTTCCGCAGCTAAAGCTAATAATCCCTGTTGTGCAGCGTTAATCTCTAAACCCGATTTTGCCGCCACATCACCCACCGTAACCCGATAGCCTAATTTTTCGATCGATTGTAATAGAGACTCTTGGGGATTCATAGAAAATACTGTTCCTCTCGATTATCCTATTTTCTAGTTTAGTTTTGATTTTGTCTTTTTGGCAGCGGCTATCTTGATTGACGGGTGCGGCATTTTGGACTCGATCGAGAAAATATCGTTATAATTGTTCCAATAGTCGCAAAAAGCAGGGCTAAACTGTATAAATAGTTACTTTATAAGCAATTATCAGAGGTGAGCATGAATGCGTCGGAACAGGCAAAAGGATTAGAATTAACGGCGAAGATCGCCACACTCGTCAACCTGTTTAAACAACAATTCCCCGATGCAAAGGCAGATCTGAAACCTTGGCGCAACGATCCCCACACAAGGGAGTTAACGGATCCCGACTCGATCGATATCGCTTTCCATTTTCCAGGCTGGAGTCCCAGAATTCAAGGGCGCAGTATTCTGGTACAAATTCGTTTTCATCTCGATAGCGAGGATCAGCATCAGCGTTTGATTGGCTTAGAAATGCAGGCTTTTAACCATCAAGGAACCGCTTGGCGACTATCTACGGTGGAAAATTGGCAATTAGTCGGCAATTATCAACCTTCTCCTAAGGTGGCTGATAAGTTAAAATATTTCAGCCGGCAGGTGTTTGAAGTTTTTAAAAATGAGCATCGATAAGGCTCTTTCGGCACTCTCGGCAAAAGATCGTTATTCGATCAAGATTAAATCGGTCATAATGAGAAGCTATAGGACTAAATTAATTCTTGAAAGTGCTTCGCTTGAGCGGAAATTTTTAACATTTTTTCTGGTTGATCGTGAATCTCACTTTTTTGAGAAGGTTTACGGCTGCTCGTGGTTGTTTTAGAGATACTGATATTTTTAATACTAACAAAGCGATATTGATAGTCCTGAAGAAAATCGGGTTGATTCCAAAATAAGCGTCCGATTTCACGACAATAGGAGACAAAGCATTTGGCTCCTTTTAATTGTTTAATTATCGATGAATTAGAATCTCCGCTTTTCTTCATTTCCAGACAAAGGATAACTTTTTCAGAATTGGTATTAGCGATAATTATAAAATCTGCACGCTTACATTCACCTTTATTACCAGTAAAAATTTTGCGGACATCAAAAAACTCATCTAGCTTGATCACAATAACTCGATCGGGTTCAGGCATTCCACTAATCACAAACGAATAGTTATCTTGATTTTCTGTCAGTTTCAGTAAATAAATATCTCGTTTGTACTCTTTTTTATACTCTAACTCTACTATCGCACAATCCCTAATCATTTCTTTGAGGATAGCAATATCAGACATTACTCCTCACCCCAAATAATAGCCGTTTGAATACGATTCATATTTTCGATAGTAGTATCAAAACTACGCGCCTCAATACCCATTTCTGTATCAATTTTAGCGGGAGTTAAAGTGTTAAATTTGGTTTTTCTTTTTTGTCCTTTTAACATCTTTAAAGCTTTTTCAGCAATATAGACTTTAACTTGATCGGCCGATAATAATTCCTCTTGTCTGTAGCCTTCTTCTGCGGCAATTTGTTTCAGATGTGGTTGATCATGGTTGAGCATAATTAATGTGTTTATTTCTTTGATAATATAATCACTGTGAGTAGTGATAAAAACTTTAATACCAATGTTGATCAGTCGAGCGAAAAGTTTAGCGATACGGCGTTGATTTTCTGGATGGAGATTTAATTCAGGTTCATCTACTATCAACAAATCTCCGATTTGAGCTTCGTGTCTTAAATAAAAGCCAATGTCTAAAAGAGAAAGTACAGCACTAGAACTTTCATCCATCGATAGTCTAAGTTTTTTTCCTTTAGGAATGTAATAAAGTTCATCATTGCTAGTAATCATATATTGACCACCAATAATATCGGCAAAATCTTCTAAAATACTGGGATGATTTTCGGCGATAAAGCTAGTTTTTTTGACAATTGTTTCTATTTGTCTAGTAAAATCTACATTTTTTTTGACTGGTAGCGCATAATCCTGAGAAACATTAAATAACAGTTCTCTAGGATTAAAATTGCTATTTTTACTAATTTCTTCCAGTAAACGATTACGAGCAAAATTTAACTCTTTGCGAAAAATTGCCGCTCCTGTTCTTTCTGCACTGGCAATAAATGGCCTGGGAAAAAACTGAGAGAAAATTATATCTTGGATGCTGTCGTAAATGATATCCTCAAGAAAATGCACTGGCAGATTTATTTTTTCTGTTTCTGTTAATAATGTAATGGATAAATAAGGGTCATTTTCAGGTTTGCTAATCGAGATAATTTCCCATGTTGCTGTACTAATTTTCCTTTCATACTTATTTTGAAATTGAATATTGTCAAAATTTAATTCTATCTGAAAATCAACATTTTTAAACCTCTCCTCGTTGGCAGCAAAAACTTCAGGTATTTGTTGAACATATCTTTGACAACCTGTAGTAAGAATACTTTCACACTGTTGAACATACTCCTGTAGATCGAGACTAATTACACCATCAGAAAGTAGTTGATTAATTTTTTCTTTGAGGCCAAATCTTGGCCCCGTTAATAGTCTTCGCCAATTGTCTAAAAAACCGAATAAAGCGTAGGTAGCATAAGTTTTACCTGTATTATTACCACCACAGATAATTGTGAGGTCGCCTAGACTGAATTCTGCCTGTTTTAAAATGCCAAGATTTTTAATTTTAACTTTCATGTTTGTCTTAGGTTTAATATTCACGATTATAGATAATTGTGGGTCATTTGATCAAGTCCCACACTATACATTCAACTTTGGTTATCAAGGTTGCTTACAGAAATTATAACCTTTCTAAGGCTTTTCTCTCTTTTTCAGTCACTTCTCGCCATTGACCGGGTTGTAATCCTGTTAAGCATAATTTATTGTTTTTGTCAATAGTAATGGCTGTTCTAATTAATCTTAAAGTGGGATAACCAACGGCAGCCGTCATCCGTCTTACCTGACGATTTCTTCCCTCAGTTAAGGTAATTTCTAACCAAGCGGTGGGAACAGATTTTCGATAACGAATCGGTGGCTCTCTGGGGGGTAAATCTGGTTCAAAATCTAGTAAATTAACTATTGCCGGTCGAGTGCGATAATCCTGTATAGGAAGACCTTGACGCAATTTTTCTAAAGCGTTTAGGTCTGGAATTCTTTCGACTTGTACCCAATAGGTGCGCGGATGAGCAAATTGACGATGACCCAAACGATGCTGTAATTGACCGTTATCTGTGAGTAATAATAATCCCTCGCTGTCCCTATCTAAACGACCGACAGAATAGATATTTGGGATGGGAATATAATCTTTTAAAGTCGAGCGACCATTTTCATCAGTAAACTGACATAATACATCGTAGGGTTTATAAAAAAGGATATATTTATTCAAGGGAAAAAGGAGTCAGGAGATAGGAGTCAGGAGATAGGAGCTTTTTACTTTTATCAGTAAAAATTAAACAGTAATCCGTGAAAAGAAAGCTCAAAACTTGCCACTTAATACTGTTCACCGAATACTTAAATCTGATAACTGATTACTGATAACTGATAACTGATTACTGATTCAATCCCGTTGATGGGAGAATTGATAAGCACCGACAATCGAGAGAAGAATAGCGACGATTAATAAAATGGGGATAGCGAACCAAGGAAATTGATTTATATCGTAGGCTGCGGATCTTAATCCCAGACTAGCATAGGTGAGGGGCAAGGAATAAACAATAATTTTTAATGGCCAGGGTAAGGTTTGGGGATCGAAAAAAGTTGCTCCTAAAAAAGACATCGGCACGATTAAAAAGTTATTATACAGACCGACACTTTCGAGGGATGTAACTCGCAATCCGACAATTGCCCCTAAACCGGCAAAGACGGCACAATTTAAGATTAAAACTAATAAAAAGAGGGGATTGAGAAAACTGACAAATTTTCCTGTAAATAAGATAGCAACGAGAATCACTGATGCAGAAGTCATTACACCGCGCAAAATTCCCGCGAAAACTTTGCCTAAAAATAATGAGAGGGGATGGACGGGAAGTAATAATAATTCCTCGAAGGTTTTACTAAATAAGCGATCGCCACATATCGAAAAGGTGGTTCCCCCGAAACTGATCGCCATTGAGGACAGGGCCACCATTCCGGGTAAAATAAATTCTAGATAAGAATCGCCGAGCGAGGGTTTCATCGAGCGATCGAGGGCGCTTCCCAACCCCAACCCGAAACCGATAATATAGATTAGGGGAGAAACTAAACCTGTGGCGGCGATCTGAAGGACTCTCGCGCGTAAATCTAGCCATTCTCCCCAAAATACGGTTAAAGTGTCTGTTAATATCGTCTGAGCTTGAGCTAGTTTCACTGGTATTTTGGTTAATTAGTAAATATACTTTTAATAATAATTAATAATTGTCCCCTTTTTCAAGGGCGAGCTTTTCGCACCAGAAAAATAATCATCGTCTAAGGATAGGCAAGAGGGATTGGGGGAGATTCAGCTAATTTAAGGATAGGCAAGAGGCAAAAGGCAACAGTAAAGGGATTGGGAGAGATTCAGCTAATTTAAGGATAGGCGGTTAAAATCCGTTTTAGCTTACTTAAGTAGCTGGTTATAATTAAATTAAAAATCGATTTTAGGTTCGATCCCCCCTGCCCCCCTTGATAAGGGGGGTGCCGATAGGCGGGGG
>NZ_JADBTB010000171.1:0-12886 GCF_020246405.1 Microcystis sp. M083S1 | reverse complement strand
TTAAATATTGGAAGAAAGGTAGTCGGAGAGGCCGCCTTTAGCGGGAATCCGATAGAGAGGTTCGTAGTTAACCCAGTACGGGTCAAAGCGTACAAAGCTAATTCTAGATGCAATATTTGCGTACAGAATTAGTAACTATTCCTGCAAATCTGCGATGCACTCTTGACGGCTGCCTTTTGCCCTTTGCCTCTTGCCTCCTGCCTTCAAAAACTGATAACTGATAAAAAAACAAATATTGACTATTTTTAGGCGTTTTTAACGATTAGCCGTGTTTTCTAGGGATTTAATCTCCTCTTGTACCTTACGGTGTTCGCGATTTAACTGTTTTTTGACCGATTCGGGGAGTTGTTCCTGTTTTTTCAGGGCATTATTAAAGTAATCCAATGCCAGTTTCAAAGAGCCAGTATTTTTATCCGTATTGCCTTGAATTCTCAGGATTTGACCCTTCAGATACATTAATTCTGGATTATCGGGGGTCGCTTTCAGAGCGTTATCGATAAACCGCAAAGCCTGATCGTACTGCTTCAAATCGCGGTAAGCTAGAGCTATACCTCGATCAACCAAGTAATCAGGACTTCCATAGGTTTCTAGCCGTTGAATTGCCTCTTGAGGGCTAGAAAAGGGTAGATTAACCGCTAAAATCAAATCCATATAACCCTTTAACAGGTTCAATTCCGGATCCGTAGGATTAGCCTTTTCTGCGGTTTCCAAATACTGAAACACCTGTTGTAATCTGGGGATAGCCGATACTGCTCCTTCGGTTTGAAAAACGTAGGTTCCCTCTAAAAAACTCCCCACCGCTAGATACAAATTTCCCCTTAAAGGGTCGCTACCCTGCATTTGCTTGGCCGCTGCCTTAGTTTTCTCGGAGTAGGTTTTTAGGGTGTTCCAATCCTGGTCGGTAAAAGCAAGAGAGGCCCGCATAGCATGGGACAAAGGTTCTTGGGGTTCCTTTTCTGTGGCCTCAACAATTAATTTTTTTGCCTCTAGATAGTTACCTTGTTTAAAAATAGCGTTAAAAGCGGCCTCGGTCTTATCGCCAATCGGTCGGGGATTGGTTTTGCGGAAAGGATCTCCAGCTAACCCTGGACTAATCCAGTTAACCACTACCATAACAGCCAGGGAAGCACCGATCGCCATTTTTTTCGTTAAACCTAACCTCAGCACCATGGTCAAAAGTCTCCTTGAGCGAATGAAAAAATCTGTCACAATAGAAACGAGTTTCTAGACTTAATTTCCAGTTATTTTCCTGTCAATGCTTTATCTCAAAGATGTGGTTTATCATCCTCCCGCTGCTCTCAATCCCATTTTACAGGGGATTAATCTCGAATTAGCCCCCCAAGAATTAGGTCTGATTGTCGGGCCCAGTGGTTCCGGAAAAACGACTCTTTTGGAAATTTTAGCAGGCTTTGCCGATAAAACAGCAGGGACGATTCACTGGCGCGACCAAGAATTAACGGTGCTGCATCTGCAACAATTAGGAGGAATCGTTTTTCAGTTTCCCGAACGTCATTTTTGCGGTAAAACCATCCTTGAGGAGTTGCGTCTCGGTCATCCGGAGATTAAAAGCGATCGCCTAACAGAGGCCCTAAAGGAGGTAGGATTAGAAAATATTCCTCTGGATACTTCTCCCCATAATCTTAGTGGTGGTCAACAGCGTCGTTTATCCCTCGCTGTCCAGTTAATCCGGCAGCCTAATCTGTTACTTCTCGATGAACCTACGGCCGGTTTAGATTGGTCGATGCGTCGTCAATTGGCCAAACTTCTCGCTAGTCTCAAACAACACTGGACTTTATTAGTAGTTAGTCACGATGCTGGGGAATTACTCCCCATTGCTGACCGTCACTGGAAAATTGAACAAGGACATTTGAGGGAAGTGAAAAATGAAAAAACAGATAGTTGAGGTTTTCGGGTTTTGCGGTATTAGTTGAAATTTCCCCACTCTCCTCATACCTGATTACTGATTACTGATTACTGATAACTGATAACTGATAACTGAATTAATGATCCTTCCTGAATTATTTGACCTTTGGCAAGAAACCCTAGAATGGCAACCCGATGGGGCCCAACAAGCGCGATTTCAACAACTTTATGAGTTGATTTTAGAGGGTAATCAACGTTTTAATCTCACCCGAATTACCCAACCAGAGGAGTTTTGGGAAAAACATCTTTGGGATTCTTTATCGGGTTTAGCCTGGTTACAAAAATCCCAGCCAGATCTATTGACAAAATCCCTATCAGTCATTGATTTGGGAACCGGGGCCGGGTTTCCGGGGATGCCAATTGCGATCGCATATCCCCATTGGTCGGTGACTCTCTTGGATTCCACCCAAAAAAAGATTAATTTTCTTGAAGAAGTTATTGACAAATTAGGGTTAAATAACACGAAAACTCGTTTAGGTCGGGCGGAAATCGTCGGGAAAAACCTTAAACATAACTGTGCTTACGATATCGTCTGTTTGCGTGCGGTAGGTAATGTGGATATCTGTGTTAACTATGCTTTGCCTTTCCTGAAAAAGACCGGAATCGCTATTCTCTATCGTGGTCAGTGGTCCGAGCAGGATAGTTTAAGTTTAGAGGAGAATCTAGGGAAAGCTGGCGGTAAAATCCTCGAAATTGCCAGTTTTACCACTCCCTTAAGCCAAAGCATCCGTCATTGTCTATATATCTCCAAGGGATAACTTTAAGCAGTGAGAGGATGAAAAAAGAAAGCCAGGGCCAGAATAGTATATGTAGCTAAGAGTAACATTCCCTCTAACCAATTCGATCGCCCATCACTACTAATCGAATTAGCCAACCACACCGCTACAGCCACTGCTACTAGCTCAAAGGGATTAAAATTTAGATCCATGGGCTGACCGATAATATAACCGATGATAACCAAAACCGGAGCCACAAACAGGGCGATCTGCATACTGGAACCGACGGCCACAGATACCGATAGATCCATTTTATTCTTAAGGGCGACGGTGACAGCCGTAGCGTGTTCGGCTGCATTACCGATAATAGGCAAAAGAATCACCCCAGTAAACAGCGCCGTTAAACCTAGCTGTTCCGTAGCCTCCTCTAGGGATGCCACCAATAACTCCGATTCTACGGCCACGGCGATAGTAACGATCAATAAAATCAAAGACCAAAACCAGATTTTCGGCCTTGCGGTGCTTTCTCCAGTGCTTTCCTCCTCGATACCGGCAACCCCGACATCGTAGAGATAGGTGTGGGTTTTCATGGAAAATAAGAGACTTAAACCATAGACGAAAATTAACACCACTGCCACGGCCACGGATAGACGTTGCAGGACTGCTTCCCCGACTCCCGTGGAGGTAAATTCCACGGCAGTGGGTAAAAGGAGCGCCACCACCGCTAAATTCATAGCTGAAGCGTTTAAACGGGCAGTTATCGGTTGAAATTCCTGTTCTTTGAAGCGTAAACCGCCTAAAAACATCGATAATCCCATAACTAAGAGTAAATTACCGATAATTGAGCCAGTAATCGTCGCTTTTACCACATCGATGAAACCCTCCCGCAAAGCGACATAGGCGAGAATTAATTCTGTGGCATTGCCAAAGGTGGCATTCATCAAACCGCCAATATTTGGCCCAACCACCACCGCAATCGCTTCCGTGGCTTCCCCCATGTAGGCTGCTAGGGGGATAATGGCTAGACAAGCGGTGATAAAAACTACCGTTCCGCCCCAGTGTAACAGGGAACCCGCGATCGATAGCGGTACAAAAATCAATAAGATGGCGAAAAAGGTATTTTTGCTTAACATAAAGTGGGGAATTTTGTCAAGATAATTTTATTTCGATTGGGTCGGGAACTGAGGGGGACTAGAATCGGATTTTAGCCAAAATTCCCCAGTAGAACCGGTTATTATCCATAATATTGCCCTAAAACCGTCTCTGAGTGACTTTTCTAGGGGTTCGGGGGGTGATTGGGAGGGAACAGTTACCGGTTTAATCACGATTCCGCGACTACCAAAAACAATTTCTCCCACTAATCGCGCCCTTCTCATGTGATTATCGGAAGTGACTAGATAGACACTATCAATACCTTGGGCTTTCAGTTGATCGGCTAGGCTAGTAAAGTTAGTGACAGTATCTCGCGCATTGTAATCGAGATGGAGACGTTCTGGAGAAATTCCCGCTTTTTTAAAAATCTTTTTCACATATCGTCGCGGACTACCGGAAGACACCCAAATCGGCAGCTCGGGATATTCCTTAGCTAATTTTGCCGCAAAACGTTCTCGATCGGCATGACCTCCCAAAACAAAAATCGCCTCTGGTTTTAGCCACTGCTGACGTAAATCGTAGTATAACCAGCCTAAACTCGCCAAAATTAGCGGAATAGCCAGCAATTTTAACCTAGATTTGCCTAACTTCCCTTGCGGAGAAACTCGCTTTTTTCTGCGAGAATTAGCCTTGAGAACCATATATCAGTGATCGGTGATCGGTTGTCAGCCTTCAGCTTTGTGGATTAAAGTGATCGAGGGTGAGGATCATCGAACTCACTTGACGTAGGAGATGGGGATTTTATTCCCCAACTGACCGATAATTTTCCCGGAACTCAGGGGGATTGATGGGGTCGCTTACATCCCCCACCAACGGGCCACCGCTTCGGGAAGGGGCAGCAAAATACTTAATAATAAAGCCAGGGAAAATAGGCCTAATAAATCTCGTTTATTATCCAATTCCGTCACATCATTTAAAGCAGGTTGATCGCTCACTGGCATGAGTAGGAGAATAATCGCCCAGAGTAAAAAATCTGGTTGCACTAGGGCTAAAATAAACATGAATAATCGAGTTAATTGTCCGATAATTATGGCGGTTTTCTGCCCATACATGGCGTGAACAATATGACCACCATCCAATTGACCCACAGGCATTAAATTTAGGGCTGTAACGATAATTCCCACATAACCGGCCACCGCTAAAGGATGTAAATGGATGGCTTTTCCTGCGATTAAATCACTGCCGAAGGCTAGTTTAGCTACGATAGACAAGAGAAAAGAAAACTGCGGATTTAAGGCCTGAAAATTTAATAAACTGCTTTGATTGGTTAGGGGAACTATTTCCGAGAGGGACAATCCCCAAAACAGTAGAGGAATAGCGATAATTATACCCCCCAAAGGACCGGCCACCGCCACATCAAATAAAGCTTTACGGGTGGGTACAGGGGAGCGCATTTGAATAAAAGCCCCGAAGGTGCCGAGGAAGAAAGGAATGGGGATAAAATAGGGCAAAGTAGTTTTAATTTTGTATTTAACTGCTGTAAAATAATGACTGAATTCGTGCAGTCCTAAAATAGCAATTAAGCCTAAACTGTAGGGTAAACCTTGTAATAATAAACTAGGATTATTTTCTAATTGTTGGGCGGTAATGCCACTTAATCCCGCACCGATGTCCGTGGTAGTTAAGAGAGTTAATAACAATAAACCTAGGGCAAGAAAGGGGCGAGTAATTTTTTCAGTTTCTATAGTTTCTGTTTTTTGCTGCCAGGGATTAGCCACAAGAGCGAAAAAAGGTTGTCCCTGAAAACTTTCTTGGAAAAGCAATAAAAAGCGATCCCCAAAAACCTTTTCCACATTGTTTTTAATCACTTGATAAGCTTCTTCGGGAACCGCTCGCAATTTCCCCCGACAGAGAATTGCTTGGGGACGATAATCGATATTTTGCAGATAATAAATACCCCAAGGAAAACAATCTCTTAGGGATTTTTCCTCTTCGGCAGTGATCGGTTTTAAATCATTTTTAGGTGCAGGATTATCAATATTTTCTAGGACTAAATTCGCTTTTTCCAGTGGTGATGGGGGGCTTTCTTGGGGAGTAACTCGACCCTTTTGTACTAGCCACCAATACAAAAAGGGGCAGATCACAAAAGGGCCGACCAGCAAAAATGCCGGCATGGGGGTATCCTGTCCATAGATTAACGTCCAGCCGGTCCAAATAAGAGCCGGAGTCATCAGGACTAACCAAATTAACCATATTGGTGTTGTCGTGATTTTGGCCACGCTACGCTTGACGATAAAATAAGTGAAACCGCCAAGAATCCCTAATAACAACCACATTTCCATATCGGCTCTTTTCTCTTGAATAAAAAGCGGCTAATTTCAGCCCGCCCGGTCATCGATCGTGCTAGATTGTAAACCGCATTGATTGTGATTTGGATAGGCAAACCATGCGATCGGAAACCGAATCGTCTCCTTTAGAGGTTAGCAAAACCACAAAACCCCCTCGATTAATTCTAGAAGGTTTATACGCTTTCTCCCCCAATCGGGAAACCCTAGGGGGAACCTCTTATCTTATTGTAGAAAATACTGGCAATATTCTGGTGGATTGTCCTAGCTGTGAGGAGAGCGAGCGGGATTTTCTCCGAGAAAAGGGTGTCCGTTACCTATTTTTTACCCATCGCGCGGGTCAGGGGAAACAGAGCGATTCTCTGCAAAGTTTACTTGATTGTGAGATTATTCTACAGGAACAGGAAGCTTATCTGCTTCCTCACCGTCAAATTACCGTTTTTCAGCAGCAAATCCAGTTATCTCCCACTTGTAGCGGTTTTTGGACTCCTGGCCATTCTCCCGGCTCCTCCTGTCTCTACTGGCACCGTCACGGGGGGGTTTTATTTACCGGTCGTCATCTTCTCCCCGACACTAAGGGTCAACCGCGACCCCTACAGACCGCGAAAACTTTCCACTGGCTGCGGCAATTGCGATCGCAAAAGGCCATTTTAGACCGTTTTAGTCCGGAAACCCTCTCCTATCTTTGTCCGGGGGCTAATACCGGCTTTTTGCGCGGTCGGGGAATTATCGATCGCGCCTACGAAAAAATCAGCGCCAATCCTCTTAACTAAGGGACTTGCGTGGGAATAATATCCCAGCCAGAAAATCGCTCTGTAGAAGAATCAGACCAGCCAGATGGCATATTATCAAAGCGCAAGTCCCTTAGCTCCGGGGGCTCTCGAAGGCTCTCCCCCTACTTAGGGTGATCAGCAAACCTGATCGATCGGAGGGCGCAAGCCTTGCGCCCCTACAGTAACTGATTTTGTCCACAATGTAGGGGCGAACTGCGTTCGCCCAAAAGGTACATTATCAAAGCGCAAGTCCCTAAAGACTTTTTAGAAGCTGCATCGTTCAATTCCCAGAAATTATGAATTTAACCGTTAAAGACTTGGGTGAACAGGGATTGCTACCGATTCTGCAAAAATATTGTCCTGCGGAGATTATCGGTGATGATGGGGCGATTTTATCCCTGAAAGAGGGTTACTCTCTCGTTGTCACCACTGATGTTTTAGTTAATAACGTCCACTTTAGCGATATTACCACCTCTCCGGAAGATGTGGGCTGGCGAGCGGCGGCGGCTAATTTATCCGATTTAGCGGCTATGGGGGCAGAACCCCTGGGAATTACGGTAGGATTGGCTTTAACTCCCAATCTAGCCATCGATTGGCTAGAAGGACTCTATCGGGGTCTTAGCTCTTGTCTGCAAGTATATCAGACGGCGATCGTTGGTGGCGATGTCTGTCGGGCCACGGAGATTAACATCAGCATCACCGCCCTGGGACAAGTGGCAAAAAATGAAGAAATTAGACGTTTTAACGCAAAAGTTGGCGATAGTATCGTTATTACTGGTTATCACGGTTTATCGCGGGCTGGATTAGAGTTACTCTTTCACCCTGAAACCGGCAGGAATTTAAATTCCGGCCAAAAAAAGCGATTAATCCAAGCTCATCAACGGCCGCGACCGAGACTTGATTGCATACCACATTTACAAAAAATTGTCAAGCAATTTCCCATCGCTGGCATGGATAGCAGTGACGGGTTAGCAGATGCTATCATCCAAATTTGTCGCTGTAGTGGGGTTGGTGCTGAAATCGAGAGGATTCCCCTGCATCCAACCCTGAAAGAATATGTAGGAGCCGAAAAAGCTCTAGAATGGGCTTTATACGGCGGTGAAGATTTTGAGTTAGTTTTGTGTTTGCCCCCGGACAGTGCCAGAGAATTGCTGGAGAAAGTGGGGGAAGAGGGGGCGATAATCGGTCAAATTGTCCCGGGGAAAGAGATAAAATTAGCCGACGGTAGAAACCTCAGTTTAAGCTCCGGATTTCAACATTTTTAGCCTCTATAAATCGCCAAAACCTTTCTTTTTCTTGATTTTCTTTGGTTTTTTCGGGCTGCCACCTTGACCGCGGAACCCCGGTTGATTGCCACCCCCAAACATTCCGCCACCCATCCCGGGCATCCCCGGCATAGCGGGCATTTGTCCCCGTCCCATCTGTTGCATCATCGATCGCATTCTGGTGAAATTAGTAATTAGTTTGTTAACTTCTGTTTCTGGATGTCCCGAACCTTTGGCAATGCGACGACGACGATTAGGAGACTTAGCCAATAAATCGGGGTTAGCGCGTTCCTCCGTGGTCATGGAATTAATCATCGCTTCCGTGCGTTTTAACTCTTTTTCGCCCTTTTCGATGTCTGTCCCGCTCAGTTTGCCCAGACCGGGGATTAACTTTAAGACTCCCCCCAGGGAACCCATATTTTTTAACAGCCGCATCTGTTTGAGGAAGTCATTAAAATCAAACTTAGCCTCTAAAATCTTGGCCTGCATTTTGGCCGCGTCTTCTAGGTCTAACTGTTCCTGGGCTTTTTCCACTAGCGTCAGGACATCACCCATATTGAGGATGCGACTGGCAAGGCGATCGGGATAAAATGGCTCTAAAGCTTCTACTTTTTCGCCAACCCCAACAAATTTAATCGGTTGTCCCGATATTTGCCGCACTGATAGGGCTGCCCCACCGCGAGTATCGCCATCAAGTTTGGTGAGAATTGCCCCCGTGATGCCGATTTGTTGGTGAAAAGTGTTGGTAAGACTGGCCGCTTCCTGACCGGTCATGGCATCCACCACTAATAAAGTGTCGTCGGGCTTGACAATTTTCTTGATTTGTGCTAGTTCGCCCATCATCTGGGTGTCTATCTGCAAACGACCGGCGGTGTCGATGATAACGGTATCTACGCCCAATTCTTTGGCTTTTTCCACACCTTGACGGGCGATATCGACGGGATTAGCCTGAGAACCCATCTCGAAGACGGGAACATTTATCTGTTTACCGAGGGTGATTAATTGGTCAATGGCCGCCGGACGGTAAACATCGGTGGCCACCATCAGGCAGCTTTTGGACTGTTTGCGGAGATATAGGGCTAATTTGGCGGTGGCGGTGGTTTTTCCTGTCCCTTGTAACCCGGCCATTAAAATTACGGTGGGGGGTTTATCGGCCTGAGCTAGGGGAACGTTGCTTTCCCCCATAATTTTAACTAATTCATCATAGACAATTTTGATAAATTGCTGACCGGGATTGACTCCGGAAATCACTTCAGCGCCGAGGGCTTGTTTCTCGACCTCAGCAATAAATCCCTTGACTACCTGTAGGTTAACATCTGCTTCTAATAAAGCCCGCCGGACTTCTTTGAGGGTTTCTTGTATATTGGCCGAGGAGATTTTATCTTGACCTCGTAATTTTTTCCATGCGTCTTCTAAGCGGTCGGCCAGTGCGTCGAACATAGTTTCGGAATTAAATTTTTAACTAGATCGATTTTATCTCAAATGTCAGGGGAAGACCCCCGTTCTTATCCTGTCATTGGTCGGGGATCGGCGGCAAAGTTCGATCGAATGTTAAACTGAGTCTGTCTTAGCTTCGGAAGTATTCGATCGCTGCAGGAATCGATTAAAGAGAAAACCGAGGAGCAGGGCCTTAAATTCAAGGTCGTCAGTGAACTTTTTATAAAAGCTGAAGTTGATTTCCACCATGTCCTGCATGATGTCGGATGCCAGGATATCAAAGGCTAGTTTAACATTTTCGGGAGTATTGATCTTAAGGCTCGCTTTCAGGGGTGCGCTGTCATCCAGTTTAGTTTCAAGGTGTTCGATAAAAACTCGCTCATCCTCACTGAAATCAGTACCAAATCGTCGATTAATTTCTTCAATGATTTTCGAGAGGGGTTCTATCTTTTTGGTGGGGGGTTGGCCCGTGCCGGGGGAATAAACCCTAGAAGTTTCCCTGACACCCCGTTTTAGTTCAATTTTGCCCCTGTGGGTCTCTTGGATGCGGTAGGAGTTTAGTTCAATGCTTTGTTGAATAGGCAAAGGAAGGGCCTCTGGGGAGGTGGGAAGTTTGCAGATTAAGTGGCGGGAAAATTCATAGAACTTCTCTAAGTCTGCAGCAGGTATGGGGAGTAATTGAGAGACAAAGCCATAAAGTCGGATAAATTCTTGTAGTTTACCCCGAAAACCGACTTTTTCCTCCTCAGAAGCTTCTAGGTAACGATCGAGGACGGGGTTGAGGCTGCCATGAAGCTTGGCCTGAGTTCCTTGGGGGTGAAAGAATATCTGCGCGAAGCTATCGATGTCGGAATCTTGGTAAAAGTGATAGTCGTCAAGCTGTGCTTGGATTTTATAGAGCCGGTTGGGGTCGGTGGCTTCCGTCAAGATGGTGCAGTCGTAGTAATCTTTAAAGGCTGCTTCGATCTCATCGGCCTCGTTGGCGAAGTCCAGCACCAGAGTCCCGGTTTTGTGGGGGTGGATGCGGTTGAGACGGGAGAGGGTCTGGACAGCGTTAACCCCGGCTAATTTCTTATCGATGTACATCGCGCCTAGGAGGGGTTGGTCAAAACCGGTCTGGAATTTGTTGGCAACGACGAGAAAGCGGTAGGGAGCTTGTTGAAAGGTGTCTGCGGTGGCTTTGTCGGGGATATGACTACCTGAGGAGGCGCTATTCATTTTGGTTTCGGTGAAGTCGTCGCCGTCTCTAACTGTCCCGGTAAAGGCGACTAGGGACTGATAGGGATAGTCTTTTTCCTTGAGATAGCGGTCTAGGGCCAACTTGTACCGCACGGCATGGAGACGCGATCGCGTGACAATCATGGCCTTGGCCTTGCCTTGCACCTGATGGGCCACCTGCTCATGGAAGTGTTCGACGATGATGGCCACTTTCTGCTTAATGGTGTGTTCGTGTAAATCGACGAAGTGGCGCAGCAGCGAGGCGGTCCTGGCGCGATCATAGTGGGGGTCGTCTTCGATGGTTTTGAGCAGATTAAAATAGGTCTTGTAGGTGGTATAGTTCTCCAGCACGTCGAGAATAAAGCTTTCCTCAATCGCCTGAGCCATGGAATAGAGGCTAAAAGGAGCAAAGCTGCCGTCCGGTTGTCTGGTGCCGAATACTTCTAGGGTTTTGGGTTTCGGCGTGGCGGTAAAGGCAAAATAACTCAAATTAGCAATTTTTCCCCGTTTTTTTGCCTCAGCGACGGTTCGATCTTCTAAATCCTCCTCCTCTCCCCCTTCCTCGGCGGCGGCCGCTTCTAGGCTGGTGGCGGTGAGGACGCTTTTGAGTTTTTTGGTACTTTCTCCAGTCTGGGAGGAATGGGCCTCATCGATGATTACTGCGAAGCGCTGCCCAGAAAGGGACTGGATTTGATCGACGATGACGGAGAATTTTTGCAGGGTGGTGACGATGATATTTTTCCCGGACTCTAGGGCCTCTTTGAGTTGCCGCGAGGTTTTGTCGATGTTTTCCACCACCCCAGAGGTCTGTTCAAACTGGCGAATAGTGGCCTGTAGTTGCTGATCCAATATACGGCGGTCGGTGATGACGATGATAGAGTCAAAAACGCGGGTATTATGATCATCGTGCAAGCTGACAAGTCCGTGGGCCAGCCATGCTATTGAATTACTCTTGCCACTGCCGGCACTGTGTTGGATGAGATAGGATTTTCCTGTCCCTTCGGCCTTGGCATCGGCCAGCAAACGGCGCACGGCATCTAATTGATGGTAGCGGGGAAAGATGAGCCTTTTTACGCCTGTTTTTCTGCCCTTGTCGTCCTTTTCTTCCTTGAGGGTGATAAAGTTCTGGATTAGGTCAAGGAAGCTATCTTGCCGCCAGATTTGCTCCCACAGGTAGGCGCTGCGGAATTTGGTAGGGTCTGGGTTTGCCGCTACGCCAGTCTTTCCGGGGTTGAAGGGTAGGAAGCCGGTTTCATGGCCCTGGAGGTGAGTGGTGACATGGACCTGATCTGGGTCAACGGCAAAGTGGGAGAGACATAGGCCAAACTTGAGGAGTGGCTCTCTCGGATCTCGATGTTCTTGATATTGTTTAATCGCTTGTTGGAAGTTTTGCCCTGTAAAAGGGTTTTTTAGTTCGGCGGTGAAGATGGGTAAACCGTTAAGAAAGAGGACAATATCGATGCTGTTGAGGGGATTTTTCTGGCTGTAGTACAGTTGTCTAAGGACACTGAAGCAGTTTGTCTGGTAGAGTCTTTGGGTTTCTGGATTGAGACTGCTGGGGGGTTGGAAGTAGGCGAGTTGGAAGCGGCAGCTGTTGGCTTTGATGCCTTTTCTGAGGACTTCTAAGGTTCCCCGATTCTTGATGACTTCGGCAAGCTGTTTGAGGAGTTGGGTGTTTGCGTCGTCACCGTACTGGGTTTGGAATTTCTGCCACTCTTGAGGTTGGCTGGTTTGGATGAAGTTAAGGACATCTTCGGGTATGAGGCAAAGTGAGCGCTCATAATCTTTGGAGCTGCGGCGCTGGTAGCCGCTGTTGAGGAGGCTTGCTTCGATGGTGGCTTCAAAGTTTTTCTCGGAGGTGTCTATCATCGGAAATTTTGGGTCTGAAACCCCGCCGTTCTACGGCGGCTTTACGTTAGAATTAAAAGGCCAGTCTCGAAAACCAAGTGGACGGCGCAGCACCTTGAAAACTCGGCTTAGGGGGTTCCGACCAGAAAAGCTTGGCCGGGTAAAAAGTCTAAGCAACAAGTACAAGAAGCGTTTAGCTGGAAACGTACCGTGGGACACACGGAATCGGGCTTCTGAAATGGGGCGAAAGTCTGTGAACTCTGTGTAAG
>NZ_JADBTB010000170.1:0-16649 GCF_020246405.1 Microcystis sp. M083S1 | reverse complement strand
TTTTTATGGGCAGATATTTTAAAACTGTCTCTTGAAGCTAATTATGATGATTATCTTGAAAAAAAATGATAATTAGACAGAAGTTCTCTATGTGAACAAGAGAACTTTATCTTCTTTTGTTTTCAAAATGAGAATTGCTGGGGTTTACCGGTACGGGGATCGATCGAAGTGGGGCCGGTTGTCCCGTAGCAACTGCCGAGAATATTGCTACAGACAATAAAATCCCGGGTGGGATCGAGAACGCGTCCGGTTCCTAACAAAGGTTCCCACCAAGCTTCCACGTCGGCCCATCCCGTGAAGGCATGACAGACAATAACCCCGTTATCCCGCTTGTTATTCAAAATTCCCCAGGTTCGATAGGCGATCCGCACCCTTTCGAGAACCGCCCCCGATTCGAGAACAAAAGGATGCGGTGGGGAATAGAAACGGGTTTCCGGGGAGATCAAGTCTAGGCGATCCATGGGCGGGGTGGTGGGTTATAAACTCTGGAAAGTTTGCTGGAAATCCTCGATAATATCGTCAATATGTTCCAAACCCACGGAAACGCGGATTAATTCGGGCGTTACTCCCGCCGATCGCTGTTCTTCTTCGTTTAACTGCTGGTGAGTCGTCGAGGCGGGATGGATAACCAGGGTTTTTGCGTCCCCCACGTTGGCGAGATGACTAGCTAGTTTCACCCGGTTGATAAAATTCCGCCCGGCCTCGAAACCGCCCCGAATCCCGAAGGCTAAAACCCCGCCGAAGCCGTGTTTTAGGTACTTCTTCGCCCGTTCGTGGTAAGGATGTTCCGGTAATCCGGGATAATCGACCCATTGCACCTGCGGCTGTTCTTTTAACCAGTTCGCCAAGGCCAACGCATTGGATACATGACGATCGACCCGTAGGGAGAGGGTTTCCAATCCCTGTAGCAGTAAAAATGCGTTAAACGGACTCAAGGCCGGCCCGAAATCCCGCAATCCCTCCACCCGGGCCCGGATAATAAAGGCGATATTGCCCAAAGGGCCCGACGGTCCGAACACCTCGTAGAAATTCAACCCGTGATAACCCGGTGCGGGTTCGGTAAACTGGGGAAATTTGCCGTTTCCCCAGTCGAATTTCCCCGAATCGACGATTACTCCGCCGATGGAAGTGCCGTGACCGCCGATCCATTTGGTGGCCGATTGCACCACGATATCGGCCCCCTGTTCGATCGGGCGACAGAGATAGCCGCCGCAGCCGAAGGTATTATCGACGATGAGGGGAATGCCGTTCTCGTGGGCGATATGGGCCAGGGCGGCAAAATCGGGAATATTAAATCGGGGATTGCCGATCGTCTCGACGTATAAGGCTTTAGTGCGATCATCGATCGCCGCTCGAAAAGCCTCGGCCTCATCGCCATCGACGAACTTGACATTTATTCCTAAACGTGGTAGGGAGACTTTGAACTGATTATAGGTTCCGCCGTAGAGGTAGCTAGTGGAAACGATATTATCCCCCGCACCGGCAATATTAGCGATCGCTAGAAATTGGGCTGCCTGACCGCTAGAGGTGGCCAGGGCCGCCGCACCCCCTTCTAAAGCGGCGATCCGCTTCTCGAAGACATCGGTGGTCGGGTTCATGATCCTGGTGTAGATGTTACCGAACTCTTCTAGGGCAAACAGTCGCGCCCCGTGGTCGGCATCGTTGAAAACGTAGGAGGTGGTTTGATAGATGGGAACGGCACGGGCGTTGGTTCCGGGGGCAGGTTCCTGGCCGGCGTGTACTTGCAGCGTCTCGAAACGGTAACGGTCAGACATAGGCGATCGGGGAGGAAAATAAAGGGGAAATTCCTCGATTTGTGCGATCGAGGAAAAAGGGTGATTAAATTACCTCCTTAGGGGATGGAATGGGTACAGTGGGCTTATCTGCTTACTGTATTTTTCTATCATAGCCATCTTCTGCGAGTCAATTTATTGAGATATCCTTTATACAAAATATCTTTTATACCGAAACTGGATTGTGTTAGGGTAATTGCTAAGTAAGTGGTTCTAATCCCCTTAATCCCCCCTTGATCAGGGGGTGCCGATCCCCCCTTAATCCCCCCTTAATAAGGGGGGCATCTGACAATTTTTAACACCTACCTACTTACAAAAGAAAGTACCGGCTAGACTGGTGAAATGAGAATGTACCATTTAAGACAAGGGAAATTTTGTTATAATTGCTTCTGGATAACCCTGATTCCTTTCTTGGATAAATAAATGCCTTTTTGACCAAATTTCTGACTAAACCTAACGAGATGCTCGTTTTAATCCATGATTACTAAAACATTTAATTGGCGAATATCATAACTATAAATAGACAAGTATTTTACGATATTTTGCCAGCCAGAAGGGAAATAAATAACGAGACTAAATCTGACTTCATCTTCATTTTCTAGTTGCTGAAATTATTAAAATAGATAAAACTGTCACTAATTACCAAGATAAAATCAGCCCTTTTATTTATATGTAAACTTATACTATCAACCATCTCTATTCTCAATTAAAATGTTTAAAACTCGTCTTTTTGCTAGGCCAAGTAATCTCTTTTTTTTGTTATTAATTTTGGCGATTATTTTTAATCCTTTCGTGATTGTCAATGCGGGAGAAAGAGGGGTTTTAATGGTTTTTGGTCAAGTACAGGAGAAAATACTTAATGAGGGCATTCACGGGATTATTCCCGTTGTTAACACGGTAAAAAAACTAAGTGTGAGAATTCAAAAACAACAGATAGCGGCCGAAGCTTCCTCCAAAGACCTACAGGAAGTATTCACAGATGTGGCCCTGAATTGGCATATTTTAGCATCAGAAGTTAATAATATTTTTCAACAAATTGGCGATGAAGCGGCTGTCATCGAACGAGTGATCGATCCAGCAGTGGAGGAAATTCTCAAGGCAGTTATGGCTAAATATACCGCCGAAGAATTAATTACTAAACGGGAGGAGGTGAAAGGGGAAGTGGATATTCGTTTGAGCGAAAGACTGAAAAATTATCATATCGGTGTCGATGATATTTCTTTGGTTCATGTCAATTTTTCCGATCGCTTTACCGATGCGGTGGAAGCCAAACAAATTGCCGAACAGGAAGCCAAAAAAGCCGGTTTTATGGTGCTGAAAGCTCTGAAAGAATCGGAAGTGAAAATCAATCTGGCTAAAGGAGAGGCGGAAGCTCATCGCATTCTCCAAGACTCCTTAAGTCCAGAAGTTTTACAGAACAAAGCGATCGAAAGATGGGACGGTAAACTTCCGCTATTTATGGATGATAATCTGCTTAAGTCCCTTGAATTGGTTAAAGATAAGCGAAAAACTAGATGATAAAAACAATTTATTAAAACCAGAAGAAAGAATACTTGATTTTATTGAACTTCACTGCGAGGAACTCCTCTATGCTGTTTAAATCCCAAAAGACAAAGCAGAAATTTAACCCCGATTACTGGCGAGATCATTCGGCCAACGAACGCACCTATCTGTCTTGGATGCGCGCCTCGATCGCTTTGATGGGTTTTGGTCTGGTCATTTTGCGTTTACGGACAGCATCTTCTACGGCCCTAGAGGTCTGTCAAAGCAATAATTATGGATAATGGGAGGAGTAAAATAAGCAAATTAACCCACTTGTATCCGTCAATTTCAACTTTACCGACTACTAGGGCCTGGTGATGAAACCCTAATTTTTCTCGATCGCGTAACAGAATCGGCCGATTTTCGGGGGATTTTCGGCCATGAGGTTGGCCGTGATCGTTTTTAGGCCTCGAAGAAAAGGGAGTAAATTATTCGTTTTCGAGCCATCTTGTTGATTATCCCGGCCGATTTGCCAGTTCCACTCTTCCCACCAAGGTTGTTCCTGTAGATTCTTGGCGACGAGATCGATCGTGAAGAGGTAAATTCCTGGTTCGGGAAACTTATCGGGGTGGATCGTGGTGACAAAATTTAGCTTTCGGGGAGCTTGTCCAGCTGGGGAATCGAGATTCCATTTGGATATCTTGATCGCTTTTTGTAAATTGGAATCATCTTTTAAAACTTCTTTTGAGTTTTGAAATGTGTTCGAGAATTTATTGGGAACCTCGATGCTTTGTAAGGGTTCGATCGAACGGACATCGATCGCCACCGTATGCTCGCTCGTATCAAGGGAAACACTATCGGAAATCTCAATCGCATCTGTAGAAGTTTGCGGTATTTTCCAGAGTTGATTATTCTGGTCTTTAGCTTGAACTCTAAAGCCATTTAAGGATAGATTCCATTCTCCTAAAACTGCTTTTTCTTCGGCGGGTTTTTCTTCAATTTCTCGATCTAACAAAAATGGTTCCTTTACAAGATGATTGGGTGAAAAAATAGCAATTTTGCTATTGGCTAAAATGTTCTCTTGGCGTTCTTGTAAGCTGGCAAAATATTGAGTTATGTCGTTGTGACGACCAATAAAAACTACATAAAATGGACGAAATTTATTGCTAGATTTCTCGTTGGGAAAGGGAAATTTTTTGATCCTGTTTTGCTCTTGCACATAGACGGTTCCTTCAAATTCGCTTTGAATCGCCCAAATCGCTACGGCGTATTCAGGATGCTTTGAGTTTAAATAAGTTTCTTGAATTTTTCTCGTGAGAAGTGTCACATCTCCCGATGCTTGATCGAGATCAGTAACGATAACCTGTAGGGAATTTTTTGTCCCTGGTTCGACAATTAGATTTTGAATAGGAGCGGAAACATCGGGAAAATCTGTACCATTATAAAAGGTGGGAAGTTGGGCTTTTCTAAAATCACTACGGGTGAGCGCATTTCCCGAACGATAGTATTGAACAGGAGTTTTACTGACTAAAGATAGGGTTTCGTCGAGCAGTTTTAGGGTTTGCACATAGAGGCTACCAGCATCGCTAACGTAGCCCAACATTGAGCTAGATCCATCCACTTGAATCGAGATGCCTAGAGGGGTTGAGCGAGTATCCGTCTTTTCGATCGGGGTAGGTACGCACGAAAAAGGCTTTTCTGCTGTATTGCAAGATACAATTCCTAAACAAGTGACTATTGTTATTACTAACCATCGAGCGCGCACCATTCGATCTCCTCGTGAACTACTGCTACCTTCTCTCCTATACTAGGACGGATTCGACGAAATTGGCAGGATGAGAAGGAGTTAACTTTTTTTACAATCCCCCGTGTTGTAATAATAGCACTATAATATGTCAAGTATAGGTGTGCAGTTAATTTCGAGATAGATTGGTTGAAGGGGAAAGATAACGGATATGTATATAGAGCGGCCAGCAGATCGAGATCTCTATGATAGGTTATCGCATGGAGATGATTGTCTTGTTTTAAGTCCTCCAAAAACTGGAAAAAGTTTTTTACTAGAAAGAACGCGCTCGCGTCTTGAAAATGATGGAGTTAAGTGCGTAAGTCTTCGGATGTCCAGAAATCAGCAAGATAACCCTAGAACTAGCATTTCTACAGAGTTATATTGGGAATTCATTCACGATCTAGCGACACAGTTCACGACCCAGAATGGTGATTGTTTATTGCAAGATACAGATTATCAAGCCTTTAGACATTCTTCTTTGCAACCTGGTGCGGAGCTTTTAATATATTTTATCGAAAACATTTTATTAGAAAAAGTTCAAGATGACAAAATTGTTATTTTTATCGATGAACTAGAGTTTCTTTTGAATGAAAGATCTTATTTTCCCACATTTTCCCAGCACTTTTTACAAACACTACTCCATTGCTACGAGCAACGTGATCCCAAACGTGCTAAAAACCAAAACTATCGGAACTTTCAGAAAATCACCTTTGCATTCTTTGGCGAGAAGAAGTCTCTCACCTTAAATGATAATCGCCAATATGAACTTATTTTCAACCCATCCACCCAGATAAGTATCGGCGATTTTACACTTGAGGACTTAAGACAAGGGCAGGGATTGGCACATTATTCAGACAAAGTTAAGAAACTGAAAAATTTGGAAACAGCACTCCAAAAAATACTGGATTGGACGCATGGACAACCACTACTGACTCATGAATTTTTAAAATTATTTTTTAAGACTGATAATTTTACATTACCTAGTATTTCGGAAGACACAGCGCAAAGCTGTATTGAAAATATTGCCACAAAACGTATATTAGGAGGACAAAAAATTTCGGGGCATCTGAGCAATATTCGTGAGATGCTAAATAGAAACGGTCAGTACGTCAATATCTGTCAGGAAATTTTACAAAGAGGAGGCAGAGACACTTATCGTCGGACTCCAGAACAACAAGAACTAATTAATTTAGGTCTATTGGTCAGAGAAAATAATGAGATAAAGATTCACAATCGAATCTACGAAATCTTTCTTCAAGACTTTATCGCCTCTGCCCCAAATCTGCCTGAAACACCGAATCCGACTGAAACACCGAATCCAACTGAATCCCAAAATTCGACTGAACCCCCGAATCAGAATGAATCCCAAAATTCGACTGAACCCCCGACCCCCCAAGCTAAAACCTCGAACTCGCCAGCATCATTGAGCAAACTCGTAGAATGTTTTACAGAAATTGTAGAAGGGGTGCTATTATTTTTGAATATTTTATACCCCAACCCCCTCTGGTCAAAAATCAGCGATATTTTATCCAACTTCCTACCTAAAATAACAAATGAAATACCAGAAAGTCGGCGTAGAAAAATCGAAAATTGGGTATATACAATTAGAAATTCTTGCAATAGTCGAAACAGATCATGCTTGTTTTCTGGAGGTCGAAACATATCACTCTTTTTCTTGTTTCTTGCAGTAGTCTTAGGAATAATCGTTTTATATTCCTACATCGATATAGGAAAAATGCAAAATGCAGGAATGGAAGCTTTAAAGAATTTTGAAAATCAAGAAATAGAAGCCTTAGAAAAGGCAATAACATCAGGGGATCAAATTTATAATAGCCGATTTAATAACATACCCCTACTTAGAGAAAATCTGCCATCCTCTCCTCTATTAGCCCTACAAACTATCGTTACTCAAATTCATGAAAAAAACCGAATTACCCCCGATCCGAATATTCAAAACCTAATGAAAGCGGTCAGTTTTAGTCCAGTGGGTAATTTAATTGCTACTGGTGGAGAGGATAATAAAATTCGACTCTGGAAATTATCGGGAAAATTTAGAGGAGACTATAATAATTCAAAAGAAATTATAAGTCTAGAATTTAATCCTGATGGAAAACAACTAGCAGTTGGTGGAGAAAACGGATCTGTAAAAATCTTGCAAATTCCTGACTTGACATTGATTTCCGAACTAACTAAATGTCATCGAGATACTCAGGGCATCCGTAGTCTTAGTTTCTCTGAAGATGGTAAGTACCTAGTTACTGGTGGTGGTGATAAAGTGTGCCTATGGAACTTGGAAACAGGCAATAAAGAACAAGATTTCGATACTAATGGAACTGTATTTAGTTTAAGTTTACGAGATCAAACAATTGCGATTGCGATTGCAGGAACAAAAGGATCGATAGAGCTAAAAACTTTAGAAGGAAAAAGTCTTATATCAAAAGAACTCGGACAAAGAGTTCCTTTTGACATCAGCTTTAATTCAAAGGATACAAAGCTCGCTACAGCAGAAAAAAATGGAAAAATTACGCTTTGGAACTGGCAAGAAAATAACTCTCTTAATTACCTAAACGATTGGGATATTTACAAAGAACCTGACAAGAATCCATACACGAAGGTTGATTTTTTTGGAGACAACTTATTTGTTGTTTATGAAAATAAAGATTTACTCAAACTTCTTGTAATTAATTTGGAAAATGAACCAAAACCAGAAATATTGAAAGAAATTGCTTTAAAAGGTTATGCCTCAAAGCAAAAAACTAAAGACAAGGAAATTGAAAACGCTAGTTTTAATCTTAAAAGTAAGAAACTAATTACAGTCGCCCAAGAAAATCAAGCTCGTCTATGGGATTTTTCTTCAAAATCTACACCTTTCTCAACTGGGGAGGTATCGCTTAAAAACTTAACCTTGCGTTCTGACAATAATTCAAATGATCCTAAGACACTATCCATTGTTACTTTAGACGAAAAGGGCAACGTTCAATTATGGTCTATCAAAGGAAGGGAAATTCCCTTCAAAGATGAGGAGAAAGTATCCCCATCTATAGCAATTGGTTTTACACCAGAAAGCGATCGGCAAATTGTTTCTGTCAATAAAGATGGAGTTATTGATTTCTTGAATTTAGAAGGAGTAGTACAAAATCCCATCTCGATATCTACTGGACAGGATAATATTACAAGTATTGCCATTCATCCTTCTAAAAAGATTATTGCTACAGGTGATAAACAAGGTGCGGTAACGTTTTGGAATTATAAAAAAAAGCCCACTGAAAGCCAAACGATGCCTAATCCTAATGGGGGAGAAGTAAAGTTCATGAGCTTCAGTCCAAATGGTCAACAGTTTGTTTCTGTAGGAACTGAAGGTGTAAAAGGTGTAAAGCTCTGGAATATATCTGATTTGAATGATCCGAAAGAAGTGCCATTGGAAGCGCATGACAATGACTACTCGGGAGGTGTTAGCGGTTTGGATATCAATGAGAACGGGGATATCGCCATAGCGGCAACCGAAAAGAGTAAGATTTACTTATTTGATCGATCTGGTCGAAGCATTGAGCCGCTCAATACTGGATACGAAAAAGGTATTATAGATATCGGCTTCGGTCAATTTAACGAGAATCCATCAAGCTGGCTGAGTTCGGCTCGCTCGTACTTAGCTACGGTGGGTGATGATCGAGTTATTAAGATATGGGATTATTCTAAGCGGCAAAAAATCGCCGAATTCACCAGCGATTTTGTTAAGGTTAATAAATTTAGTTTCAGTCCCGATGGAAGATCTGTTGTCGTCGAGGGGGATAAGGGTAAAATTGAAGTATTTTCAGTGCAACCCTTACACGAATTATTAAAAAGTGGTTGTGACTGGCTCGTTGACTACCATTCTAATCCTAGCCGCTCAGAGTCAGAAGTGGCTAAAACCTGTAGTAAATATGTAGGGAAATAATCCCATTAGATAGAGATAACTATGAAACCTGGTGAAATAATTCGTGTGATCGCTATTATCGTCGTGGGCGCGATCCTTATGTTCTTGATTCAACCCTTGATCTTTAGAACGGGAGCGATTTGGTCGCCCAGCGTTCAAGATCCGGGAGCGGCCCTAGCGAGTTGGGCGAGTGGGGCGTATATGGTGGCGGCGGGGGTGGTTTTCGGATTGTCGATCGCTTGCACAATTCTCTGGTGCGTGATGACGGCGAAATCGGCCGCTAGACGACCGGATGAACTCAGAGCTTGGAGCTTGTGGTGGTGGCTTCTCGGAATCGTTCCTATTCTGAGTATCGGTCTCGCCATCGGGTTTTTCAATCCGATCGAAGAACTGCGTTTACTCCTCGCCCTCTTTTTTGTACTGGATATCCTCATCCTGTTTTGGCTACCGACTGCCAGTAGCACCCCGGGCCTGTTGATCTACACACCACCCCTATCCCATCAACTGCGGGATATCATCGATCGATTTTAAGAAAAAAAAGGAGGCAATTCAGTATGGCCATGTATGTGATCGGCATCGGGGGAACGGGGGCGAAATGTATCGAGGCAATCACGAAACTCGCCTCGGTGGGACTGTTTACCGAACAACCGTTAAAAGTTCTCTTTATCGACGCGGACGAAACCAACGGGAATCTAGAGCGATCGAGAAACGCGCTCAGTATCTACAGCCGATGTCAGGAGTTGATCGTCGGCAAAGAGAACCAAGATAATAGCCAACTCCATCCCTGGATGAAAACTAAGATCGAATCCTTCGATCTCTGGTCGCCCTTTGGGGGGGTTAATTCCAGTAAAGAATTGAAAGCCTTTTTCAACTACAACACGCTCAAACAAAATCAACCCGCTCTCGGTAATCTATTCGATGTTCTCTACACGAAAGACGAACAGGAAGTCTCGCTAGACGTGGGTTTCCGCGGTCGTCCGGCGATCGGTTCGGCGGTGATGAGCCAAGTGGATCTCGAACGATTGGATCAAGAACCCTGGGGAGCGCTGATCAAACAAATACAAGCAGACACAGGCGCAGGAAAAGCCCCGAAAGTGTTTCTCTGCGGGTCGATGTTTGGGGGAACTGGAGCCTCTGGACTACCGACGATCGCCCGTTTACTGGCCAATAAACTGAAAAATATCGGGGTCAAAGATAAAGTCAAGATCGGTTGTCTGTTCCTGTTGCCCTATTTCGGGTTCACCCCGCCGCCAGGAGAAGATCCGGACGGGATTTTCGCTCGTTCCGAACAATTTTTACTGAACACCGAAGCCGCCCTACGCTATTATGTGACCCAAGCGCGAGAGACCTTCGATACGGTTTTTCTGCTGGGAAATGAAAACTTCTCGAAAGTGGAATTTAGCGTCGGCAAAAATAGCCAGCGCAATGATCCCCACTTCCTAGAACTCTATAGCGCCCTCGCCGCGCGGTATTTTTTCCTTCATACCGCCGAAATAGGGGAAAAAGTCGTTTTAATAGGCCGGGAGCAAATCGGTCGGCTGATTTGGGACGATCTGCCGGATCGAGCGGAAATCCAACCCGCGCTCGTCAACGGGACTCGATTCGCCTACAGTTGGCTGTCCGAGTTTGAACCCGAACTCAACGGCATCCTCAAAAGAAAAGATGATCGCCTGGTACTTACACCCTGGTCGCGCCCTTTCTTTCCCCATAAAGGCTCGGCAGACGGGATGACGCGGTTAGGTGATCCCCAACAACAGGAAGCACTGAAGACGATTAGCGCCTGGTGTCGGGATTATCTGACTTGGTTGTACCGCCTGCACCAGATCGAGGGAGAACAGATCCAACTCTTTAACACCCAAGCGATGGGTGATCCAGAAAAGTCCCTCCGACGAGAACAGTTAGCAGAACTGGTACTCGATCGCCCTCTCGACAATAAAACCAAATCGAGAGACACGATCACCTCTCTGATGCAAAGCCTACAGAGCTATAAACCCGACAACTCCGCGGAGCCTGGGATCGCCGCATTAGCCAAAGCCCTATACACCTTTTGTAAGCAATAGCCTTTAGTCTATGTTTTTATTACTGCCGAAATTAAAATCCGATAGCGATGTCCGTCCCTCCGATCAAGCGGGAAAATGGGACGCGCAAGACTTTAAAACCTTTGGCGATGTGGCCTCCAGTCTCGATTACAAATCCCCCGGCCAGGTAAAAAGTGTCAGTTCCGTCCCCACCATCTGGGCCCGTCCCCTGTCGATGCAAATGGCTCTTCACAACAAGGCCTATCCCATCCATCGGCAGATGATCGACCAGTGGCAAGGAATGTTAGCGGCCTTGGCCCTTGCGGAAACGCGGCGTTTTCCCCTCTCGGCACAACTGCTAGAACTGGGCCAACTCCGCCATCAAGATCCCTTCGCCCGTGCCCTCTACGAACTGCGCCCCAATCCCCCCAGTAAAGCCCTTTATCTTCTAGAGGCAAAAAACCCGTGGGAAGATGTCTACGTCTTTTTATGGGATGGGAAATCGGTGGGAATGTCCTCCCCCAGTACGATCGTCGTTCCCTCCGAAGCCGGCAAGTGGGAAAATCTGCCCTGGTGGAATCGGCAGACCCGTTGTTTGGAAGCGCCGCAAGGTTATCTCAATGCCAGTGAAAAAGCATTGCTCTGGCGTTGGCTGGAGAACCTCAATAACGAGTTAAATCGCTATACTGGGGACGCGATCGCCCAGAATACCATGCGGGGTCTGTTAGCGGAATTTCAGAATAGCTTGGGAGGGCAACCGGAACAACGGCTGAGTTTAAGTAATAATCCCCAATTTTTCGGCGTTCCTCTCAATCGAGGCCTTTTAAACGCCCTCAATCGTCCCGTCAAAGCCGAACCGAAAGAATCCTGCGTGCGGGTCGTGGCCAGCGAGAATAAGCGCGGCCTCGTTCCCCCTCTCCTGATTATCGATCCAGAAATCGCTCGCTCGTGGGATCGATCGCCCCAAGATATCTGGATCTATCAGGATCAAACCCTCGCCTCTCCATCTATCCTCAAGGATTTACAGACTGGGAAAATCCTCTGGAAAGATATCCGGTGGATCGAGTCCAAGGATCTATTTACCCCGGAATTTCACTTTATCGATATGGAAGATGCCCTACCAGGGGGGTTTTTGCCGGATAACACTCCGTCGATCGTGTTCAAAGGACAGGAAATCACCCCTCTCCTGCCCCTCAACCCGATCCTCCTGGACTACTTTACCCCCGAAGAGTTACTGCGGAAGCTCCAGTTCAGTACGCTCAACGGGAGTGAGGGGCCAGTTCTGCGGGTATCCCTAGACCTGCCCCTATCGGGCATGAACAATGACGAGAGAAATCCCCAGAATTATCGGGTGTTTAAAGACTATCCCATCAAGGAAGACAACGCCCTGACCCAAGTTCCGGTTTTAGAGATCTGGCCGAACTTCCGGGCCCAGGGTTGGAAGGAATATTACGCCTTTTACTACGATCTGGAATTTCTCGGTTCCTCGAATCCGCTTGATCGCACTTTTCAGGTGAATTTGCCCGGCGCCAAAGAACCGCATATTTTCCAAGATGGCAAGGGTTCCTATCAACTCACCCGACTAGAGGAGTATCCCTCCTGTATCGAATGTCGGGATAGATCGAAAAACTTCCTCGGCCTAATCCTGCTGAAAACGCCGGCATCGATCGCTCTGGAGGGTTCCTGGAAAGTGGGGGTCGATTTTGGGACATCTTTTACCAATATCTACGTCAATCGCCGAGGAATAACCGAACCGCTTCCCTTAGAAAGTCTGCATCTCAAAGTGACGGAGGTACTGTCCGATACTCGACTGCCCACCCTGTTCGAGTATTTCGTTCCCGAAAACTTCATTCCCCCAGAGAAACCGTTACCCCTCAGTAGCGTGTTAACCACCCGAAAGGCGAATAACGTAGCGAAAGAACGCCCGATCTACGACGGTCGGATCTATATTCCCGATCGCGCGAGATTTAACCCCCAAGAGGGCTGGATCGAAACCGATCTCAAATGGACGAATATCACCATCAATCGGCTTTTTCTCAAGCATTTAGCCCTTCATGTCACAGCCCTCGCAGCCAAAAACGGCATCCAACAAATCCAGTGGTCTCTCTCCTATCCTTCCGCTTTCTCCCGCGCCGATAGAATCCGCTACGCACGCAACTGGCAGGATTTAACCGAAGAGTTGCAGGCAAAAACCGGGATCAGCCAAATTTGCCCGCAACAGGATAATCTCACCTATTTCCGCACGGAAAGTGTGGCAACGGCCCAGTATTTCGCCGATCAGGAGGGTCACAACCTCGTCAATAGCACCTGTATCGACATGGGGGGAGGAACCTCGGATATCTCCATCTGGGAGGCCGACACCGATCGCTTCCAACTGGTGCATCAATGCTCGGTACAATTAGCCGGGCGACATCTGTTCTCCCAATTCTTGGAACTCAATCCCGGATTTCTCGTCGAGAAGTTTGGGGTAAACACGAGCGAATGGCAGGGATTGAAAGAGGGAAACTTCCACGCCAAGCTAGATGTCCTACTCCGCCTCGAAAGCGAGAACTGGCTCAAGAAAAGAGACTTTCTCGAAGAAGATCCCCAATTCCAGGGTTTACTCCGACTGATGGCGATCGGTACGGCGGGACTATACTACTATGTGGGGATTCTGTTACAGGTTCTCTACGAAAAAGACCGCTACAGCCGACCGGAAATCACCCCCGTGTACATCGGTGGCAACGGTTCGCGCCTGTTGAACTGGCTGGCGATTGGCGGACGGTTCGATCGTCACTCCGAAGTTAACGAACTTTTCAGTCGGATGCTGAGTAAGGCCTCCGGTTTCCCGGACACCAACGAGATCACCCGATTAAGCACCCGTCCCAAGGATGAAGTCGCCTGTGGTCTGGTACTAGACCGAACTCCCCTAGGAGGAATTATCAGCAAAAAACCAGAACCAGTCATCGCCGGGGAGGATTGCACGGTGAACGGTCAAAAAATTACGTGGAAAGACTATCTGGAGTTGGAAGGCAATATCACCGGCTTCGATATGCCCCAACTCCAGGAAGTTCCCGCTTTTCTAAACGAGTTCAACACCGCAGTGAAAGAGATCGACATTCAGGGACTTAAACCCATGCCCGCTTTTAAAAATGGCGAACTGGAGTCTAGTTACAAAGATCGTCTCTGGCGTGAAGTCCATAAAGAACTGAGAACGAATCTCGTTCACATTCGGGGAGATTCAGAAAACATCCGCGTCGAGCCACCTTTTATCCTAGGATTAAAGGCACTCCTCCGCGTTTTAGGCAAGGAGTGGGCTGGCAAATAACGGCTAACCAGAGGGGAAGTAGGAAAAATACCGGCGAGGTCTTTTCTACTCCCCTTAGCAAAAAGTCTAAGGGAGAACGATGATGTCTAATTGTCCAGTTTGTGATGCTATATATAACGAAGGGCAAGAGAGTTGTACGGTATGTAACTGGCCTCTGAATAATGACTCTCAAAAAATTATTATCTGGGCGAAAGGTATTTGGGAAGAGAAAAGTAGTATTAAAGATGAATATAACAAGCGCAAGACGAAAGATGAAGAGTCTTTAGTGGATGAAATCAAAAGGGATTTGATCGACCCTTTGCAAGCCGAGCTTATGGATTTGAAAAACTCCTTACAAGAAAAGTTACAAACCATACATTTAGAGCGAGATAGAACTCTAAAAGAACAACTAGAATCAATCAATAGTAATATTAAAAATATCGAGCAAAATCAAGAACAGTTAGCTACAAAAAATCAAGAAAACTTTTCTCGATCTCAAGAAGAAATTGAAAAAATTAGCAATAGAGTAGGAGATTTAGAAAACAATATTCGAGTGAACGAACGTGCCAATCGAAAAATGGTTTCTAACCAATCCTCATATCCTTCTGAAACAAGCGTTTCCTATCCAGAACTTTCGCCACAAACTCAGAACCCGATTAGCCTAGAAGAATCGAATCTAGCGAAAAGATATAACCGCGATCGAGAGTCTTTTTCCCAACAGGCAATCAACGTCACCGCCACCGAAGAAAGCTTGACAAAACTAAGAATCGGTAGTTCCTCGCGGGTAATCTTCGAGAAAAATCGTCGCGGCAATTATTCGATCATCAAAGAAAACGGCACAGAATATTTAGTACCGAGTAACAACCTCAGACTGAACCAACACAACTACAAAGCGATCGAAGACTTTTTCGACTGTAAAAATCTTCAGCTAGAGGGTAACTTTGAACTTCTCAAACCCGCTAGAGTTTCCGCTTTACCCGGAGGGGAAACCTGGCAGTTAGAGGAACGCGGCATCCTACAATTCTGATATATAAAATCGGTGAATCCTATGAAAAAAATCAGCTATGCTAAATTGGCTCTATCCCTGCTCCTCGTTTCTACTGTCCTCGTCGGATGCGGGAAGGGGACTGATCCCCAAAAAGAGCAAACCTCTCAAACCTCCTCGGCAACCGTCGAGAAATCTCCTCAATTACAGAGCGATATCGATAAAGCTTTCGATGAGTTAAAAAAAGAACAGCAAAAGTTTCTCGATGCCCTCAAGGGAGCGATTACGATTACTGACAAGAAAAAGCTGGAAATTATTAAGAGCGATGCGGTTAGTACAAAGATAGAAAATTTACAGACAAAAATAAAAGAGTATCGCAAAAATCAGCTACCGAAGCTAAAAGAAGAAGAAAGAGCATCCATTGAGAAAATTTTGGGTGACATCGATAGCTCTTTAGAGGAAATCTCTCAAAAGGTAATCAATCCTTTTAAGACAGGATTGACAAGAGATGCAATTGAAAATGTTCAGAAACAATTAGATTTTTTTACAAGAAGAAGTATCTCCCAAGATAATTATGGTAACTTTGGAGATACTACCGTCGGGGAAATTACGACGTTTCTTCAAGATAAACAGAATTCACTAGAAGATAATATTAAACAATTAAAATCTACCGTTCAAGGAAGCACTAAACCTCCCATCGATCCAGAAATACAAAAATTATCTAATCGAATAGCACAGTTAGAAAAAGAAAAAACCTCTTCTAATACCACTTTTCTCGTTGCTATATTAGCATTATTAGCGAGCGTAATTTCTTTGCTAAGATCCCGAAAAAAATCAAGTAAAATCTCCTCTTCCTCTACAAAACAATCATCACCCAATAGACAGGAGCCTACGAATAAGCACTTTCTTAGATTAATTCTTTCTAGATTCAATTTTTGGAGTAAAGAAACAAACCCTAAAGGAGATGGAGAGGGGGAATCTCCAGAGAACTCGTCCGCTTCAGTTGCTTCTCAGAATTGGAGTCCAAATGAAACTCAATTTTTTTATAGAGGTTATAATCAAGCTTATCAAGAGATTGATAAAAAAATCTCTGAAAAGTTTAAAGATATCGAGCGAACAATTAGACAAGAAAACCGTATAATTAATGATAGAATTGCTGATTTAGAATTAGAAAAACACAATCGGAAAACCAAAGATACGAAAGATCGGGAACAAAAAGAACCAACTGGCATAACTACTTTGAAACCTTCTGAACCACCCGCGAGCCAGACTTACCAGAGTACAGCACCTTCAGTATCTAGCTCTTCCCACTCCCTAGTAGGAGATAATTATTATCGAGATGCTCGTTCCTCATCCCCGATCGAAGTATCTCCTACAGAAGAAAGC
>NZ_JADBTB010000017.1:0-3516 GCF_020246405.1 Microcystis sp. M083S1 | reverse complement strand
CTTTCAAATATTTTGAGTATAAATACTCTATATACTCACTTCTCTGCGATGCAGTCGCACTCGCGGGAGCGCATTTTGTAGCTTTCTTAAAGCTTTGTTTCTGTCTGTATCACTTGTTACTTTTTAAAATGAGAATTGCTGTAACTAAGTCTATGATATTGCAGTGATAGTCTAGTTTAGTCTGAATTTAAGAGGTTCGGCAGAAAAGAGTCTATATTGTTCTTGAAAGTTAGGGTTAGGCGATCACGGTTATGCTTGATAAATTTCCTGACGATGCCCGATTTTGTGGAGATCAATAATGAAATACTGCTCTAAGCAATCAAATTCTAAGTAAGATTATTAAAATTAGAATCTTGGAACAAAATCCGAAAGTTCTCTTGGGTGAAGTGTTTGTCATGGGTTAAGACTTCTATAATGCCTCTTTGTTTCATTACAATCATAGAGATGCAATCTGTGAGGCTATAGCCTTTATCTAGACGGTTGGCATAAAGTTCTACACCTGATTGAATTAAATAGGAATCAACGCTAATAATTTGCAGATTTGGAGAGGTTCGGATTTGGCGATAGAAATTGACGACACCTTGTTTCATGGGTTGATCAAATTTGGCAAAAAAGTTGAGATATTCCACCAAGACTAAATCGGTTGTAATTAAAGAATAATCTTGAATTAACGTACTAAAAGCTCGCACTTGTCTATGCCATTGATCTTTAGCATGAATCAAGGCAACCCAATAAAATGTGTCGGCGAAGAGGGTCTGCATTATTCTTGAGGAGAATTGCCATAAAGATAGTAATCCAAGTTGGCCGCCGCATCGGTGGGGATCTGGTCAAAGGATTCTTCAGGGATGGTGGCGATTATTTCATCGGCGATTTCCCAAATCGGTTTGTTGTTTAGTGGGGAAGGGGCAGAAGTTTTACATTCCCAATCTTCTTGATCCACGATAGGACTGACAATATCCCCTAAGGTTTTGCCTTTACCGATCAAATGAGTCGGGATTGTGCGTTTTGTTTGGGTCGAGGGAGATGGTTCTTCTTCAATGATAAGGATGGCGCGGAGGGTCTGTGCTTTGGGCTTTTCCCCTAGCCATTGGATATGATCGCCTTCGATGGTCACGTCATAATGTTTGAGCATGGTTAAGGTTCTCTAACAATTTTCTTAACTAAGTCTATGATATTGCAGTGATAGTCTAGTTTAGTCTGAATTTAAGAGGTTCGGCAGAAAAGAGTCTATATTGTTCTTGAAAGTTAGGGTTAGGCGATCGCCGCTATGCCTCATAAATTTCCCGACGATGCCCGATTCTGTGGAGATCAATAATGAAATACTGCTCTAAGCAATCAAATTCTAAGTAAGATTATTAAAATTAGAATCTTGGAACAAAATCCGAAAGTTTTCTTGGGTGAAGTGTTTGTCATGGGTTAATACTTCTGCAATTCTCCTTTGTTTCATCACAATCATAGAAATGCAGTCTGTCAGGCTATAGCCCTTATCAGGACGTTCATCAAATAGTTGAATTCCAGCTTGTCTGAGTTGAGGCGTATAAGAAATAATTTCCATGTTCGGCTCTTGACGGATTTGAAAGTAGGTCGCAAGAGCTTTTCGACGCATAATCGCACCTTTAGTTGCAAAATAATTGAGTGTTTCATCTACAATGCCATCGGTAGTTATTAGATAATCATCTGTATATTTTTGGGCATAATTTAAGGCAATAAAGTGCCAGTTATCCCTGGGATTAATCAAGGCAATCCAATAAAAAGTATCAGCAAAGATGAGTTTCATTGTTATTGTTTTGGTGTGCCATAAAGATAATGATCGTGTTGTTCGGCTCCATCGGTGGGTAGGGTTTCTAAGACTTCTGGGGGAATATCGGCGGTGAGTTCTTCGATAAATTGCCAAAAGGGTTGTTTCGGTTTGGTGGTTTGGGTTTGATGGAGGAAGTTGAGGAGTTGGTCAATGGTTTCATCGGAGGCGGTTTCGATTTCCTGTAGGAGTTGTTCTTTGGCTGTCATGGCTGGTTTGGGATGGGGGAATACTCGATATTATAGAATATTATAGAGATTTATCGGGCGATCGCTGATTGTATCGCGGTTTCTCCATCAATTCCTTCGCCTCTTCAAGAAAGTCCCCTTTTTTAAGGCTTCGGCCGTGAGATCAGCCGAACGGGGGATTTAGGGGGATCAAACTCGATTGCCCATTGTTGATAGCGATCGCATTTACTCAGTAATTGCAAGGCTTCGGCAATGATTTCATCTGGATTGGCATAACGCCCCGTATTTAGTTTGGCTTCGATCAGCTTTTGGTGTTCGGGTTTTAAGGTTAATTTCAGGGTCGTTAAGGCTTGGCTTTTTTTCATTATAGGTTTGTTACTGTGGAATCATCCCAGGGTTGCGGAGGCAAGAGGTTTTTCTCGTTTCTGCGGTGGGGTGGGTTTCTGGGCTGTGGAGATCGCGGTTCTTGATGTAGATCGCTGTTTTTGGGGTCTTGGGTATGAGTTAAAAGTTTGGGGTTGGGAGTGTGGTGAGATTGTCAGGATATTTTGATAAGGGTTGGGCTTAAGTTGGTAAAGTTGGGGATTTTTCCCAAGTTAAGGATTTTTGTGGGAGGATGGAGGGGCTGGAAGTTAGGTGCGGTAGGGGTTTGGGGAATTTTATGGATTTTTTTCTTAAGTTGGTAAACTTTGGTTGCGTTGGGTGTTGAGATAAAATAGACTGCTCTTTAAGTTCGACTTAATTCTGATAATTTGGGAGAAAATTAAAATGGTTGTTGACAGTTCCGTACCCATTGAGTCTAAATCTATTCAAGCTGGACAGCTTCCAGTCGTGATGTTGCAGTTGCTCACAGGCAGTCAAACTCAGGACGGTCGCGCAGCTGGCATCTTTACTGCCGACGACCTAATCAAAATCTTGCTGTATGTCCACGCTGCCAGGGAGCTACCGCAGAGCCTCGAACAGTTCACGAAAGACATCGGCAGCAACAGCACAGGCATCCCTGGACTTGAGCCTAACGAAATCATCGATTTGTACCAAAAGATCACTGACCATGCTAACGGCTGGACACCAGTCGAGGGCCTGGTGAAGGGGCAGGCTTCTAGCCTCAAAGTCGCATCGGATGACATCGTTAGAATTGGTGGCCAAGTCATCAATACCATCAACAAGATGGATATCATTGAGCAGATGCAAACCATCAACGACCCGACTGTAATAATCCCAATTTCTAGTGACAAGGACGCTAAAATTCAAATGGCGTTGCCAGAAGTCATCAAAAGGTTAAAGGCAACCTGCGCCGACCAGCAGCAACGGACGCTCAAGGTGCTTATGGCAGTGCGTGACTACAAAACCGATATCTCTGGTGGCACCCTATCGGACAACAGAACAGTGAATAGACCTCTCCATAATTTAATTAAATCACAATAATAGGATATAATAAAACAAATAGTAAATCAAAAAAAGCCATGAAAAACTACACTTGGGAATACATTCAAAAATATCCGAAACAAACTAAAAGACTATTAGGAATTG
>NZ_JADBTB010000169.1:0-8032 GCF_020246405.1 Microcystis sp. M083S1 | reverse complement strand
TTTTAATCCATTTATCTAGTTCCTCGATATCTTTTTTGATTTTCTGAGCCTTGTCCATAATTAAAGTTATTAAAACATTGACTTAGATTATAGCATTTTTTTCAGAAATTGGTTTCCACGTCTCAAATGTAAATGCTATAGTTTCCCGATTGGTTATCTTTTCGGGCGCGTCCGAATCCTCTACCGGCTCTCAGTGCGACTTGATAGGTGGGGGTTGTGGAAATGGCGAGCGCCATCCCTAAACCAGCGCCGAAAAGGGTGAATCCTAAAAGATCTTCATAACCGCCAAGGGGGATTATTGTTCGGAGAAATTCGATCGCTAGGGCGGCAATTAAACCGGCAAGTAATCCGAAAAGGGCAGATTTTATCGGTCGCTCAAAGGTGTTACTTTTCGCACCCTCGGTACTCAGCGATCGCCAAGATAATCCCTCGGCTACACCGGCCCCTAAACCGATTAGACTCCAGCCCACTATGCGAACACTTGCCGGGGGGAATTTTCCCTGGTAAATAATCACAGTTAGCACTGCGGCGATCGCTCCAGCGATTAAACCAGTTTTTAGGGCGATTTTGAGATAACTATTGCGGATTCTTCGATTCGCTTTGTAGTGAATCGGATTACTCAGATAAATGGTCGTTAGGACAAGGGTAACACTTAAACAGATAGTGACGATCGGGAAGAGAATAAACTCGACGTAAAAAGGGAAAGTGCTTCCAGTAATTGTCTTCGATGCGAATTTAAAGAGGTCTAAGATCACTAAGCTCAAGTTCCAGCCGATCAGCGCTGAAATAATGCCCCCCAACAGATAAAAAACAAGTCTCATTTTTTCAATACTCCCTTCCTGATCCAGTTAAACGTTTAGAGACAAAGTATTCCTAGTATTGACTAGAAAGGTTTCCGCCATAGTCTAATACTGCTAGTGCGTTCGTAGTTGGGGAATTTTCGGTTTGATCGTTGGGTTGCCCTAGCCTCCCCTCAGATTTCTAAATAATAGCATAAGATCCTGTGTCAGGTTCGCCCAAGCTAGGCCGATCAGTCCAGATGAGCGGTGGCTTTTTTGAAGATCGATGAGATGGATTTCGGCTTGGGTGTATATATCTGCGGGAACTTCTCCTTGGCTTACTTGATAAAACAGAGCCGCTAGGCTATAGGCGCGCACTTCGGCGAATAGTCGTGCGAGAAATTCGTATCGTTTTTTAGTAGCATCGGGTAATTTTTTTTGTTGATAGTTTTGTAAAATTTTGTTAAAAAAATGATTGTCTAGTTGACAATATTCTGGATAGTGGATTTGTATGAGTAGTGATTCAGTATAATATTTTGCGGAGTCATAAAAATAATCTGACCAGAAGCTTTTGGAGCGAATTAATAACCATTGTTTTTCCTGGGGTAGATCGGGAATTTTTCTATTTTTGTATTGCTCCGTTATTAATAGATCATCGATGAGAGCGTATAGTCGCTGTTCGAGGTGAGGATTTTGGTCGAGCGCTTGTTGTTGCATCTCGATGCCCGCACGCCCAAACTGTTTATTTCTTCTTCGTTTCCGTAGCCAGTCTAGCCAGTTAGCGATTTCTGGAAATGGTTTTAAAATAGCCAGTAATGCTCGATATCTAGCCGCCGTGATATTATGATTTTTAAGCGCAGTTTTATCAACAATAATTTCCCAGTTCCAATGGTCACTGTCAAGACTAGATAAATAACTAGAGAGGGCTTGTAAGTTTCGTTCTAGATCTTTATTTTTTGCTAGATTTAGTAAACATCGTTTGACTTGGATATCACTGGATATATATTCGGAAACCGTCGAGAAGGATTCGGGAACTCGATCGAACCGAATAATTAATTGTTCCTGATCGCTATCCTGGGTGTAAACCAGAGAGAATTGTTCGGGAATCTCTAATTGAGACACTCGAAAAGCCCAATTTAGGGGACTAGAATCGTTTGCTTGTAGAGAAAGGGCTAGAGCATGAAATTCTCCACAATCCTCAAAAGTTATATTGTCTAAATATAATGGAGATCGAGAGTATTTTTTTTCTTGTTCTATTTTTTTGATAGAAATATTCACCGAATCGGTTGAATATTTTTTAAAAAAATCATGGCGATTTAGCCAAGAACTAGAAGCTTTTGGGGGTGTTTTGGGAGATGAAGAGGAGGGTTGTAGTTGAAAGGTGGGAGAACCTTGAGTGATCCACCATTCTAGCAGCGTTCCGATTCCGTCTATTTCGCCATCTTGCGAGGGTTTTTCTAACCAGAAATAGCGGTAGCCGATCAGAGGGCGATCGCTGTCATCTCTTAAGGCTGTCGCCACCGCTAATAGGGCATATTTGCCGATTTCTCTAGAGATTAGGGCGATAGTTTGGGGAGGATAACTATCATTAATTCGACAGGCATGATTATGGACGGCATTCGCAATTTCCGGGGGTACTTCCTGATTTTCTCCGCCGATTTCTCGATCAAATCCTGTACTCACATAGCACTCATGTCTTTTAGACCATTTTGGCTCTAGAAGTTTTCGAGAGAATTGATAAATTTCGCATCGATTCCACATCATTAAGCGTCTATTTATCGGGTTTGAATATTTGATCTAGGCAGGCAGAATAGGCGGTATTTGTCTGAGTTTTGCACTGCTGAAAGGCTTTGTATCGAGGGAGAGCGATCGAGTAATTTTCGCTCTCTTTTAGGATTCTTTCTAGGGTATTGATCGCTGTTTTTATCTGCCGATCTTGAATCATGGGAGCGAGAATCGACCAAGTGTTTTTATCTAAATCCCCTCCTGCTGGCTGAATCTGGTATTGTGTTTTGAACTTAGCGATCGCATCCGATACTTTCTGATCCCAAATCGGAGTGATTTCCCCCTCATACAATTGTAGCGAGTGGAGAAGACTTTTCCCTAGGGCAATTTCTGGGGCGTTGAGGGGAGGATTGGCTGTCACTTGGTTAGCGGTGTAAGTTTTATTTAATTCTACCGGAACTGCTGGTGTCAGTTGTTGAAGGAAGGGATATAAAGGATTTTTGATAATACTTGATCTTTCTCTTAGCCATGCTTCGCGTTGAGTGCTGGTTTTCCACTGGGAAGCGTTGAAATCGGGCATCTTTTCCCGTAACTTCTTTAGGTTGTCTAGATTTTTCGCTTGCAGATCTTGTCGGCGATCGCCAGATTCTAGGAGATTAAAATATAAGTATAGTTCCCGAACGGGATCGGAGGGAATAATGGCCGATTGATTTGCGGAAATCTTCGGAGAAAATACCCGTCCGATCGATTGAACTCCCCACAGGACTCCCACCCCCAACACCGTCCCGACTGCCACACTCAACCCTAGACATTGCCAAGGATATTTTTGCCAAAGAATTAGGGCGATTTTCTTGAGAGAATTGGGACTTTTCTCGGAGGATTGTGGAGGAATGGCGGGGGGTCTTTCTAGGGGAATAATTTCGGGGAGGTTCGTGCAGTTTTCCCAAATTTTATCGGGAACTTTACCCGTAGCGAGTTTATAGAAAAAAGCGGCGATCGGATAGGATTTATTCTTTTCTAGAATCCCTGCGATGCTCTCGTAGGACGAGGGATTTTCGGTGGTTTGTCCTTGCTCACGCTGTTTTAAGTCTTCGAGGATTTTCTCGATAAACTCATCCCTTTCTTGAGGGGGTAATTGTTCTTTTTTGAGATAGGCTCGATCGAGCTTTCTAAACAGATCGTTGGTGTAGATTTCTAGAGATTCTTTCCAGAGTGGGGAGTAGTCGATAAGTAGCCATTGAATTACCTTTTCTGATTTCTGGGAGGGGTTCGATCGCAGTAGGAGAAATAACCGAGCGATGAGTTGATGGAGTCTTGTTTTATTCTTGGCTAATATGACCGAATTTCTGGAATACAATTGTATCAACTGCTGCTGTCGATCGAGTGCTTCTTTCGCTTCTTGAGTAACGGGTAATTCGGATGGCTGGAAATGAGTCAATAAGGCTGAGGGAAGAAAGCGAGAGAAATCCAGCAATTTTTGAGGTGCGGGAGATCCTGGCGCTTGTAGGCTATTGAGCCAATCGGAGACGGTAATCGTTAAGTCAGTATGCTGTAAATTGGGATTTAATAGTAGAATCAATGATTTATAAATCTTTTCTTGTTGGGTGTGCTGTCGTTGCTCCAGCCAGGTGCTATCGATCAGCGTTGCCCAATCCCATCGAGTGCTATCGGTTTTTTCTAGTTCTTGAACTAAGATATTTAGGTTTTCATCAATTTCTTTGCCTTCTGAGAGTTCTTTTAATGCTCTTTTTAAACTTTGAATTGATTGAACCTGTACAGGGGAAGTATCTAGTATATCTTGCCCAGTTTTATGGGGAGTTAATGCGGTTGGGATTTTGTTGGCATCGGAATTGATCTGACAGTATTCTTGAGTAGTGCAAGCGATTAGGGTAAATTGATTAGGATTTTCTAAAACAGTAACCTTCCACGCCCAAGCGATCGGGCGATTATATTTTTGTTTGAGATATCGAGAAAAAAAATGCAAATGCCAATAACTAGGAATAAAGCTATTGCTAGGAGTAAAAATATGAGGAGTTTGTTGTACTTCTAAAGCAAGTTGCTCAAATTGACGAACTTTATCGAAATCATGAGGACTGTGAAGAATCGCTGAATAATATCCCTGTCCACGATTCTGTTGCTGAATATGTATGATGTCTGAACAAGGCTTTAGCTCGAAACGGGGTCGCTCGTTCTTGTCCCACCATCGGAGGAGCGTTCCCACGGCATCTATCTCTCTATCTAGGGGCTTTTCTAGCCAGAAATAACGATAGCCTACCAGAGGTCGATCGCTATCATCTTTTAGGGGAGAGGCTACCGCTAAAACTGCGTATCTATCGATTTCTCGTGCGATGAGGGCAATCTCTCCTTCTGCCGGAGGATAACTATCATTAATCCGAAACCAGTGGTTATGGACTGCATTTTGAATGGGGGTGGGAGGATTCTCATGGGTTCTTAAACCGATTTCTTTGTCGAATCCGCTAGAAACCCACCGATCGCCCTGTCTTTTCGGTTCTAACAATTTCCGAGAAAATTCCTTGATCAAAATGGAATCGCTCATAGTTTTTCTAATCCTCTATGTCTCTGAGTTGGGGATGATCGGTACCCGTGTGTAACCAGTAAATTGGTGCCATTAATCCCAAGGGTCTCCACACTTTTGGGTTATCGATCACTCCAGAAGTCACACCACCTTCGCGGCTAGTAACTTGAACGTTGGCGAGGGGAGAGTCGGGAGAAGCACCTGGCTTCATGCCAAATGCCGAACAAAAAAAATACTTAACAGGACAGGGCCACTCTTTGCCCCAATTTTCTAGTAATTGATAGGTTTTATTAAATTTTAGCCTCATAAATCTGGGGATATCCTGCCGGTGGATTCGCATTTTAGATTGTTCGGCTTTGGTAAAGGCTAAGGCGATACGATACTGGGAGAGGTTTTGATTTTTCTTTTCTAGTCGCCACTTTAATTGTTGTTTCAAGGTGGCCAATCCCTGGGCGTACTTTTCATCTTCTGTGAAGAAAGTACCATCGAGTAGGATGAGTAATCCTAGGGCAGAGGCACATTCTTCTAGATACTCTTCGATTTGGGAAGTTTTGCCTTGGGATAGTTTTTCAAATAATTCCCCAGCAAAGTCTTTACAAATTATATCGATCGCTTGTCCCCCTTGCCAAGTGGGCTTCATTTGAATCGAGAGGTTATAAGTGGGAATTTCGCTCGGATTGCTGGCTGGATAGGTAGCCATTAACATGGCATTATTTTCTAGGATATCTTTTGCCATAGCGATTAGTTTAGCCGTATCGTCGTCGCGGGGAATAACTTTCTCGATCGGACTATCGGGTTTCGCGTTCGGCCAGTAGGCCAACGCAGAGAGATAGGTGGTTTTACCCGATCGCCTCGGTCCGATGATCCGAAATTCGGTAGGCTGAGAATCGGTGGTTTTTGGGGGTTGTTGACGACTCCACATAATTATTCTTCGAGTCGAATGCCTGTCGCTAACCAGTATAGCGGAGGAATTAATCCGTAGGGATACCAGCGATCGGGTTCTCGTAAATAGGCGTTTTTTTCTTCTGGGGAACCGTCGTCGGGTAAGTAGCAGTTTGGCCGGGGATCAAAATCTCGATCGCGGCGACTTCCCAAAACCCCGAATGCAGAACAGGCAAAGAATTGTAATCGATCGGGGGTTAAAGTTTTGGTGAGATGTTTATAGGTTTTGGGCAATCGTACCTCGAATAAATCCTCGTCGGGATCGAGACGACAGGGCCAGAGTTCTCCCCTTTCACATTTAGCCATGACGACGGCGATCCGCAGTTTTTCAATTTCTTGGTTGCGAATTTCCCGCTCGCGAATTTCCTCGCATAGTTTGGTAAATGCGGGGAGATATAGCGATGTGTCGCGTTCTGGTTCCCAATCGGTCATCATCACCATCCAGCTTACGGTCGTAAATAGGTCATCAACCCAAGGGGTGATTTTTTTCCATTGATGAGGGATGGGAATATGTTCAAAAAATTCCCCTGGGAAATCTTTGGCAAGGAGTTCTAGTTCGATGCTCGATCGCTTTTTCCCCGGCGGGATTTTGATGAGAAAGTCATAGTCCTTGAGGTTATGAAGTTGATCAGCATCGAAGGCATCTCCCGCTATCTTTCCTTGATTTTTGAGCGTATCGAGCGCGCGTTTCCGTAGGGCCGTGGCTTCATCATTGCGAGGAATCACCTCTAACTTGGGATATTTTTGTAGTAAACCCGATGGAAGAACGGCTAGGGTGGCAAGATAGGTGGTTTTTCCCGAACTTCTCGCCCCGATCACGCGAATTTCTGTAGAGGCTTTAGGCATTGGCGAAATAAGCTCCTAAATAGACCCAGGGTAATTCTAGTAGAGTGGGATGGTGAATGCTGGTGACGAAAAATTTGGGATTGAGGTAGGGAGGTTGGGAGTTATGTTCGCGGATTATATCATCGGCTAGGGAAAAATAGGTCTCTCGGATATGATCGTCGTGTTTCCCCCAAAGAAAGGAAGTTTTGGTGTTGTATTGCCAGGTGTTTTTTTCCTCCTCTAGGTTGTGAAATAGATCGGCTTTATGGATAGAGATTAAAATATGTTGTACGCTGGGACAGTGCGATCGCAAGAGGGTGAGACGTTCCTTGAGTTGTTTTTTCCAGGTCTCCGGGTCGAGAATTTCCTCAAATTCGGGAGTATCTTCTATTTCTTGAGATTGAATTCGATATCGATAGGGAGGCAGCAGGAGTAAAACCGCTTGACTTTGACCGAGAGTGTGTACCAGATCTTGATATTTTTCTGGGTTGCTTTCTTGCCACGCGGGTTTAGACCAGGCTTCCCCAGGGGTATCAATCCACTGAACTCTCACCTCTCTTTCCAAACCGGAAGGAAGATTGATTCTCAGCAGGAGAGGTTCTTCTTCTTTTTGAGAAGTTCCCGCTAGTTTTTCAATGCTATCCTTGGACAATGTAGCGATTTTACCTCCAGGGCCAGAAGGGATCACTTTAACATTTTCGGTTCCTTTCGATAGGGTAATGACCATACTGGTCTTACCAACACTTTTATTGCCAATAATGATTACGTTCATGGGGAAATTTTTCGTTGTTGATTGCTAAATAGTCAGATGAGCTAAAACTCTAAAATCCCTCGCAGTTGTAATTGCCAAGTTTTTCCATCCGCTAGAGGATAGACTACCGCGTGATGGATGAGGATGTGGCCATCGGAAAAATTTGGATCATAGTTCTGGCACTCGAATAAAGTTTTAACGATTTGATAGTTATTCTGGTTGATTCTAAAATTTTGGCTCGGTACCAAACAATGATAGTTACCGTCGAAGTACACTTCATAGTGACCCCGACGTTTATTTTCTAGTACGATCGGTTCGCTATTTCCCCTCAAGCGATTCGCTAGGCTTTCTTCTGTAGGAGATACTTCGATCGGGGATGAGGAACGAGCATCTCGATAATAATTATCTCCTACTAGGGAGTGGGAAGAGCTAGATACTGAAGGTGCTGTACTCTGGTAAGTCTGGCTCGCGGGT
>NZ_JADBTB010000168.1:0-27037 GCF_020246405.1 Microcystis sp. M083S1 | reverse complement strand
TAGTCAGTTACCTAATTTTCAGGGAAAAAGTACCTGAATTTTACCCCCGATCCCTCCAATGGTCGGCACTTTTTGAGGTCAAAAAAGTCTAAAAGCCTTATCCAACAAGGTTTTTAGATTTATTCAGCAAGCCCTAGATAGTCAACAGCTTAACTGATAACTGATTCAAGGCTGTCTCCTGAATACTGAATACTGAATACTGAGGGTTATTTTATGGCAATTTATCAGATGGGATGGTATCACTCTCTACGGGTTCTCGATCGTTGCGTTTTGAGAAACCCCAAGCAAAGAGGATAGCAATTAAACTGATCATAATCCATTCTGGCGGCACAAAATCGGGACTAATCACCCGCAACAGCAATCTTAAACCCACCAAACCGACGGTGACAAAACCAGCATCTTCTAGGTGGGTGTATTCCTCTAACCAGCGAATAAATAAACCCGCCATAAAGCGCAGGGTAACTACTCCGATCGTACCACCAAGCAGGATCAACCAAGTATCATCGGCCACGGCGATGGAGGTGGTGACACTATCGAGGGAAAAAGCTAAATCGGTAACGGCAATGAGGGGGATAGCTTGCCAGAGAGATTGAAACTGGAGACTATGATGGGTGTGGTCTTTGTCTTCCGGGGAGGCAAAGTAATTAAAGACTAACCAGAGCAAATATACTGCTCCCAAAAGTTCAAACTGCCAGTATTTAACCACCCAGGTGGCGGTAAGAATCAAGACCATACGGAGAATATAGGCGAAAACTAAGCCAATATTCAAGGCCTGACGTTGACGCTGATGATCTCCTAATCCCTGTGCTATGGAAGCGAGAGCAATGGCGTTATCTGCTGATAATACCGCTTCTAGGGCAATGAGAACCAACAGAATTAACGGGGTTTTTAGACTAAGGGTTAGAGATGAATCAAGGAGCGAGTCTAACATTGAGGCCGCAGGTAAAAATAAATGTAATCATGGCAATACTTCAGCTTAACGCTTTTACAACTTTCTTTTCTAGGGGAGATAACCGTCATCGGGGTGGGGAGATATGAAGTCTTGTAACGAAATGATGCAGAGGACCCCGATGATGTCGGAAAGTATTGGATGAATATCTTTATGAGGAGATAATCAGCAATGCTTTCTGATACTCAAGTTTTAGTCGCTCTGGTAATTGCTTTAATCCCCGGGATTTTGGCTTTTCGTCTAGCGACGGAACTTTATAAGTAAAGTCGCTTTCAATAAACCCTGATCCCGTCTGACCTAGCTATAGGATAGACCGATTGGGGTTTTTTTGGTTATCGGTCATCAGTTATCAGTGATTGGGTGTAAATTGAAAGTAATTAAGTAGGTAGGCGTTAAAAGTTGTCAGATGCCCCCCTTATCAAGGGGGGATTAAGGGGGGATCCCCACCCCCCTGATCAAGGGGGGATTAAAGGCAAAATCCATTTTTAAATTATAACCAGCTACTTAGCCACCTTTCTGACCGATTTTACTTGTACTCATAAATCTATGACCGCACGAACACGAAACCAAACCGACAAAAAAACACCAAAAAAGCCAAAAAGCGGCAATAAATCCAAAAACTGGCAAGTTATCGAGATTTGGCTGCGAATTATTGCCTATAGCGGTCTTTCCATCACGGCAGTTTTTGCGATCGCTCGTTTGCTACCCTACCAACAGATGCAACAGGCAAAACTGGAAGAAGTACGTTTGGCAGCCCAAGAAAAGGAGGAACGCGTCAATCAATTGCGCGGTCAATTTACTCGCAGCTTTGATCCTAGTCAAGCGCGGCAAGTCATGGGGGAACAAAGTCCCCGACGGGATCCCAATCAAAGACGCATTTTTTGGGTTTCTCAGTAGAATTTATCGGAATAAATTCGTTTTTGAGCAGATTATTGGGGTATTTTGCCGATGCTAGTTGTTCACAACGAAAAAATTCTCGATTTCATTAAATACCGCTACTCTCTGGGGTATCTTCAGAGATTATCTGCGTTTTTGTCGGAAAATGATGTCTTGAGTTTTCCCCGGCTAGAAAATGGCTTATTTCCAGCAGCATTAGTCAGTAATGAGACAGAATACACCGGATATGCCAATGTTTGGCTGAGGGATAACGTTTATCTGGCCTATTCTCACTATATTATCGGACAGACAGCGATCGCTGTCAAGAATATTCAGACTTTGATGAACTATTTTCAAAAGTTCCAAAGGCGTTTTATTAATATTATCCAAGGTCGGGTTAATCCTGAAAAGATCATGGAACGTCCTCATATTCGTTTTGAGGGACGTACACTGACGGAAATTGACCAAGTTTGGCAACACGCACAAAATGATGCCCTTGGCTATTTTCTCTGGTTTTATTGTCGTTTGGCACGGGAAAAATATATTCAGCTTTCCCCCGATTGTCTAGAAACAATTGCCCTATTCCCCTTATATTTTCAAGCGATTAGTTATTGGCAGGATGAGGATAGCGGTCACTGGGAAGAAACCCGCAAAATAGAAGCATCTAGCATCGGGGTTGTGGTAGCGGGATTACGCGAATTAAAAAGGTTATTAATCGAGACAGAGATAAATCTCACAGCCGAAAATCGCAGGATTACACCGGCATTTTTAGCGGACTTAATTGAGATAGGAGAACAAGCTTTATACCGTATTTTACCAGCCGAGTGTCTTCTACCAGTAGCGCAGGCAAGAAGTTATGATGCAGCCCTACTTTTTTTGATTTATCCCTTACAAGTGGTGGAGACAAATATCGCCGATCAAATTCTTAATAATGTTATCGTTCACCTTCAGGGAGATTACGGTATTCGTCGCTATTTAGGTGATTCTTTTTGGTGTCGAGACTATCGCTTAATTCCCCCAGAAATCCGCACCACGGTATCGACAGAAAGGGAAAGTTGGTTACAGGAACAAGGGAGAGGATTAAACCTAGGCGAAGAAGCACAATGGTGTATTTTTGATCCGATTATTTCTGCCATTTTTGCCCTTAAATTCCAGAGTACAGGTCAGGAAAAATACCTCAACCTACAAACCCATTACTTCAATCGTTCTCTCGGACAAATTACGGGAAAAGATTCCCCCGTGGGTGAGTTTAAATGTCCCGAATTATACTATCTAGAACAGGGAAAATATATTCCTAATGATGCCACTCCTCTCCTTTGGACACAGGCTAATTTACAAATCGCTCTGGAACTAATTAAGAAAAGTTTAAGCCAATAGTGTAATTCTAAATAGCTGGTTATAATTCAATTAAAAATGGATTTTAGGTTTGATCCCCCCTGCCCCCCTTGATAAGGGGGGTGCCGATAGGCGGGGGGATCTACCCTTGATAAGGGGGGTGTCGATAGGCGGGGGGATCTACCCTTGATAAGGTGGGTGTCTGATAATTTTTAACGACTACCTACTTATTTGACCAGATAAAATTACAACTATATATAAATTCGGGAGTTAAAAAATGCCTAATAACAACAATCAACCCGATATCAATAAAGCGATCGATGTGTGTATGGAGGAGTATAAAACCCTGAGAACGGAAATTTTACAAACCGTGCAAAATCGCAGTAATGTTATTGTCTTTGGGGGTGGTTTAGTTTTGACTTTACTGGGAATTGGGATCAGTCCCATCGCTAATCTTCCCATCATGAAAGAGACAACAACTATTACTAGAATACCCACAAATACAACTACAATAGAAACGACAAAAGGAGAAAAAAAAACGACAAAAGGAGAAACAACACAAACGACAATATCTCATCCAAAAGCGGATAGTGATCACACAAATCAAGAAACAAATTCAGGGTTAGTTATTAAAGAAAAAGACACAGAAATAGAAACAATATCTCCACAAAAACAGGACTTTTATGATATTCCAATTGCACAGCGAATTCCTTCAGCCATTATTCTGGGAATAATGGTTCCCGCCTCTTGTGGATTGATCATCCTTCTTGTTCATGCAAATACTTATCTGATTGTTAGAATTGGTAGATATATTGCCACTAATATTGAGCCTAAAATTAATGATTTATACTTTAATAATTTACCTAGTGGTCAAAAGCCTATTATTTGGGAAAGCTATATGCAGACTTTAAAAACTGAAGCAGAAGAAAATGATTGGGTTACGGTCGTTTTTGGTGGTATTGCAGTAGTCGCAAATATAGGTGGTATTTTTTCCATATTCAACATAGCAGAATTAAAAATAGCAGAATTAAACATAGCATTAATATTGGACAAGGGACTATTATTTTCGTTATTAGCAATAATATTAGGGATAGTTTTTTTTGCAATAATTATATTTTTCTTATGGGGGTTATGGGGGGGATGGAAAACGAGAAAAAAAATTGCCGAGTTAAGAGACGGTGAAGGAAGTTTAAAAAAAATCTGGTACAAAGGAATTAACATAGAAAATAAAGAGGTGAAAAGTACACGAATATTTTGGAAGTCTAACTATAGAGTATGGGAAATGTATCAAATATGGGAAATGTATCAAATAGTAGAATCAATGATTGATGATAGAAATAAGGCTATTATTGAGATAGAAAATGACTCATTAAAGTCGAGACTGCAAACTTTAGGTGAAGTTGACCTAGCTAATCAAGTACAGAAGACTAAAGATTCGATGAAAGCACAAGGAGCAGATAAACAATACCTTTTAAATAAACTTATTAATGATTGTTTTAAAAATCTTCTTAATAAAATTAAAAATTACAGTAGAACTACGAAATATAATCCAACTTTCTATTTTAATTTAGACAATGGTGGAGTAAAAGACGTTAACAATATCCCAGAATTACTCGAATTATGTATAGATAATCCCAATAAATTTAAAGAACACATGGACAAAGGAGATTTTGAGCGTTGGCTGGATAATATAGAGATAGGGGAAACAGAACTAGCAAATATAGCTCAGGCAACTCGCGAGAAAATTTTCCCCAACGATAATGAGCGCCTACATTATTTTCTCAGAGAATGCTGTCTAGTCTTGATTGGGAGAAACCCTTAATATTTCCTAACAAAAACTTGATTTGATCGCCGACTACCTGCAAGATAAAGAAAGAGCGTATGAGATAGGGAATTTACAAGGGGATAAAAATTAAAATCTTTGGCTCTCTTATTCCCCGTATGATGAGTTTAACTTAATATAGGATCGATCGATCTTTGTGTCCTTTGTGTCTTTGTGGTTCGCTCCACTCCCCCGCCAGCCCAACTGTATCTTAGAATATATTTTACCCACCAAACTCAAGAGAGCCAATCTTTCTGATTTCAAGCTACCAACGACCGGCGCTAGTCACTGAAACCTGAAAACTGATAACTGATAACTGATAACTGAAATGACTCGATCCTATTTTGCTACTACCGCGAGGGGACTAGAAGAAATTGCCGCTAGGGAATTAGAATGCCTAGGGGCCAAAGAAGTGAAACCCGTATTCACGGGAGTCCATTTTCAGGGAGATCTGGCCCTACTCTATCGAGTCAATCTTTGGTCAAGAATTATTTTTCGGGTTTTGGTTCCCATTGCCGAAATTCCCTGTGGGGATGGGAAGGAACTGTATGATGGCATTCAAGCCATTGATTGGCGCGATTATCTCACCAGTGAGGAAACTTTAGCGGTACAATGTACGGGAACGAACGATCGCCTCAATCACACCCATTACACCGCCTTAAGCATCAAAAACGCTATTATCGACCAACAGCGTCAACAGGGGAATCCCCGTTCTTTTGTGGATACAGAAAATCCCGACCTGCAAATTAACGCTCATATCGAGAAAAATCGCTGTGTGCTTAGTTTAGATAGTTCTGGTCACAGTTTACATCGTCGCGGGTATCATCGGGCCATGGGAGTCGCACCTCTGAAAGAAAGTCTCGCCGCTGCTTTGGTAGAATTATCGGCATGGCAGGATGATATGGCACTTTTAGACCCTTTTTGTGGTTCGGGAACCATTGTCATCGAAGCGACGTTAAAAGCTTTAAATATTGCCCCCGGTTTATCTCGTTCCCAGTTCGGATTTCAGAAATGGCCAGACTATCAACCGGATTTATGGCAATCTTTGCTTCAGGAAGCTAAAGAAAAACAAAAATCTCAGCTAAATGCGCCAATTTATGCTAGTGATGCCGATTATGAGGTTCTACATCAGGCCGAGGATAATGCCTATTTTTGTCAAGTGCAGGACCACATTAATTTTAGCTTGCAAAGCATCACCGACTTAGAACCGACGAGCGATCGAGGGATTATTCTCTGTAATCCCCCTTACGGCAAAAGATTGGGCAATACCGAAGAATTAGGGACCCTATATAAATCCTTCGGTGATGTCTTAAAACAGAGGTTTAAGGGTTGGACAGCCTATATTTTATCGGGAAACAAAGAACTGACCAAACAAATCGGCCTGCGTTCTTCCCGTCGCACTCCCTTGTATAACGGTTCTTTGCCCTGTACCCTCTTAAAATACGAATTGTATTAACTACATCAAAACCTTGAGACTGTCAAGGGCTAAATGAACATTTTGACGAACTGAGGCAGCAGAAGTGTGTAGATCCAGACGTTCAGAATCGGTTAAACGCACTTCCAGAATACTTTCCACACCCCGACATCCTAAGCGACAGGGAACCCCCAGATAAACATCCTGTAAACCGTATTCACCCTTGAGATAGGCTGCCGCCGGCAGTAAACGGGATTGATTTCTCAATATCGTCTCGACCATGGTACAGGCAGAGGAAGCAGGGGCGTAATAAGCGCCGCCAGTTTGCAGTAATTTGACGATTTCAGCCCCACCGTTGCGAGTTCTCTCCACTAGACGATTAATCGTCATCTCGTCCATTAATTCGGTAATCGGCACACCACTGACGGTACAGTAACGGGGTAGGGGTAACATTAAATCACCGTGACCACCCAAAACCATAGCATGAACGTCGGCGGTACTAACCCCCAATTCCATGGCGATAAAGGTTTGTAAACGGGAAGAATCGAGGACTCCGGCCATTCCCATCACTCTTTGGGGGGGTAAACCGGTTGCTTGCCAGACTAGATAGGTCATCACATCAAGGGGATTAGTGATGACGATAAAAATGGCCTCTGGAGAATACTTGAGGCATTTAGTGGCGGCCTCGACGACAATTTTGGCATTGACATTCATGAGATCATCGCGACTCATGCCCGGTTTTCTGGCTAATCCAGCCGTAATCACGACAATATTCGAGCCTGCCGTGTCTTCATAGTTATTAGTGCCGATAATCTCGCTGTCGTGCAGTTCTATGCCCTGAGCTTCCATCAAATCTAGGGCAATACCCTGGGGCAAACCATTGACGATATCGAGGAGAACCACATCGGCGAGGTTTTTTTCGGCGATGCGTTGGGCCAAGGTGCGTCCGACGTTACCGGCACCAATAACCGAGACTCGGGGCGATTGGCAGGGGATGAGTGTATCGTAGAAGTCAACCATGATTTATGGATGAGGCAATATCCTCATCAGACGGGTTCCAGTTGTTCGAGCTTTAGCCACACACTGGGGGTAGGAACATAGAATTTAATCAAAGCGTAATCATCTTTTACATCCAAGACTTCTGCTGTCGAGTTGAACATATAACTGGGTAAACGGCGATCGCTGGCTAGGGCTTCGAGGCTATTTTCTAGGTTTCCCGTCACCACGCGGACTAAAGCTCCTTTCTTAATTGTAGCTGCCATGTTTTTCTCGTTAAATTTGCTGGGGGTTTCTCCCATAAATTGTTACATATTCGGGCAGACCTCTGACAAGGGCTTTTTCAGTCATCAGTGAACTGATAACCGATACCAAAGGCCGAATCTAAAACCTAATTGGTTAAGCTAAAAGCTTTGATGTACTTAGTTTTTACCCTTCTTTTTAGGTAGGAGAATTGCCAGATTCTTTCTTTTGCATGAGTGCCTGTCGCCCCTTGCCTTCAGAAACTGATAACTAATTCAAGGCTGATGGCTTTTTGGCTTAAGATAAAGTTTAGCCCTCGATCGAGTTCTCGTGTTTTCATGGTTTTACAACTGCGCGTCTACGTTCCCGAACACCCTCTGGTTAAGCATTGGCTGGCGATCGCCCGCGATCAAAATACCCCCCCGGTACTGTTTAAAACAGCGATGACGGAACTAGGGCGCTGGTTAACCTACGAAGCGGCGCGGCAATGGCTGCCGACCCTGGAAACTAGCGTTAAAACCCCTCTAGCGGAATGTCCCGCTACTTTTATCGATCCTAGCGTACCGATCGCCGTAGTCCCGATTTTACGCGCAGGATTAGCCCTGTTGGAAGGGGCGCAAAGTCTTTTACCCCTAGCTAGTACCTATCATCTCGGTTTAGCCAGAAATGAGGAAACCCTAGAGGCGAGTTGTTATTTAAATAAATTACCGGCTAGTTTTGATCCGGCCACGAGAGTGTTAATTCTCGAACCGATGTTAGCCACGGGGGGATCAATTTCAACGGCAATGGCAGAAATTACCAGCAGAGGCGTTGATCCTGCCCTAATTCGCCTGATTTCCGTGGTGGCTGCCCCGCCGGCTTTACAGAAATTGAGTCAAAATTATCCCAGCTTGAACATCTATACGGCTATTATCGATGAAGGACTAAATAGCCGTGGTTACATCGTGCCGGGGTTGGGCGATGCCGGCGATCGAGCTTTTGGAACCTATTAGGAGAAAAACGGATTATGAGTCAGCGAGATGGGTTTGCGGGCGGTTTTTTAGCCGGTGCGATTGTCGGTGGTTTAGTGGGCGGTGTTTTGGGGACAGTGTTGGCTAATCGCAGCCGCCGCGGTTTAGCAGCTGGTGATAATCAGTCCTTTGTGGAGGGTATCCGCCATGGGCGCTTGACTCCCGAGGAAGGCATGGAAATGGCCCGCCGCAGTTTAGAAGATAAAATTGCCCAGTTAAATCTAGCGATCGATGATGTGCGTCAACAGTTAGGATCGGTACAGGAAAACGGCAGCGATCGTTAAATAGGGCTGGCTGAATAAATCTCAAAACCTTGTTGGATAAGCTCTGCCGGCGCATTTAAATTGCTTGTTGAGATGAGGCAAGAGGCAAGGGGCAAGATTTTCCGTTAGAATTAGCAGTAATCAAACACCACGCTTGCAGGAGCTATTATGTGACAGTTGAGGGTGCGGAATGTGGGTTCCAATATCCGTATGAGGCGAAAGTCTCATGTAAGGTTCCGAATGGGAGGGGATGGGGGCGATTCTATTCTCGACCCCTAATAATTTCCCTGTTATTATCATTTTTATCTAGCCGACGGCTGACGGCTGACCGCTTCAAGATCACTGATCACTAAAATCACCGCGACGTTGGATCAGGTCTGAGGGGCTAAGATTGGAGACGAAATTGCGAAAAGCTTGACGTTCCTCTTCATCCGCGTCACGATCAACAGGAATAGAAGCGGAAGCGATCACTTCTTCCATTACCCAGACGGGACTGTTGGTACGCAGGGCAATAGCGATCGCATCACTGGGACGACAATCGATTTCTTTTTTGACTTCGCCGCGCTGGAGACAGAGAACAGCATAAAAAGTATTATCTTGGAGAGAATGGATGATAATTTTTTCTAAATCCATGTCCCAAGCTTTAAAAATATTAACGATCAAATCGTGGGTGAGAGGACGAGGGGGTTTTTGTTGTTCGAGGACGGTCATAATGGCCTTAGCCTGATCTTGTCCGATGTAGATAGGTAGGGCGCGACGCTCAGAACCATCCTTCAGCAGTACAATGGGACTGCGAGTGATAGCGTCTAGGGCAATTCCAGCGACTTTCATTTCGATCATGACTATGGCTTCTCCAAGATAGAGATTCGGCTAGGGAAGGAGTGGGAAAGCAACCTGAGTAATATAGTGCTTCGTTACACTCACAGTATGCCCTAAGATGGGGGAGATTAGCCTCATCTTTAACGAAAAAAATACATCACCTGCCCTCAGTAGATAGGAGTCAGGAGTCAGGAGTCAGGATACCCCGATCCAATCTTGCTGCTTTTTGCTCCCCACTCCCCGCTCCCCAATTCATAATTCATAATTCATAATTCCCTCTACCCACTCCCTACTCCCACTTCCCAACTAAATTGCTCAATTTGTGCTATGATAACAGTTTTGGGATAAATTTAAATAGGAGCAGACTGTCTGTATGTCTCGTTATAGAGGACCGCGCTTGCGCGTTGTGCGTCGTTTAGGGGAATTACCGGGCCTAACCCGTAAAAATGCCCGTCGTGCCTATGCACCAGGGCAACATGGCCAGGCCCGCAAAAAACGTTCAGAATATGCCATTCGTCTAGAAGAAAAACAAAAACTGCGTTTTAACTACGGTGTCAGCGAGAAACAATTAATTCGCTATGTCCGCAAAGCTCGCCGGGCTACTGGTTCCACCGGTCAGGTGCTGCTGCAACTCTTAGAAATGCGTCTGGATAATACCGTTTTCCGTCTCGGTATGGCCGGGACAATTCCGGGGGCGCGACAATTAGTCAATCACGGTCACGTCACCGTTAACGGTAGAGTTGTGGATATTGCCAGTTATCAGTGCCGTCCGGGTGATGTGATTGGAGTTAGAAATCAAGAGCGTTCCCAGGATCTAGTCAAAAGAAATATGGAATACCCCGGTTTAGCCAACCTGCCGAGTCATTTGGAATTTGACAAAAATACCCTCGTGGGCAAAGTTAATGGCGTTGTGGAAAGAGAATGGATTGCCCTCTCGATTAATGAACTGTTAGTAGTGGAATACTACTCTCGGAAAGTCTAGGAAAAAAGCCTTTTCCAGATACCTTGAGGACGCAATTGGCAGCGTCCTTATTTTATTGGTTAAATTTAGGTTGACAAATAGCAAAAATACGATGCTAGAAACAAAATTAGAAAATAAATCTCTCTTCCGAAAAAATTAACCAGACTGATAACTCAGTGCAGGTGTGGCCAATAATTCAATGATACCATCTGGGATTAACTACAGAAACCAAAAACCTACCTAAAGCTTTTTAAAGTTACTCATTTTTATAGCTATAAGTAGTCGTGCAAAATTAATTTCCTAGTCGAGACAGGAGACAGGAGACGGGAGACGGGAAACAGCTATTAGGGATCGGATTTGAGTTTTCAGTTCACTGTTTCCTCACACCAGAAGTCTGACGGAGTAGTGGCTTAGATGTGTAATTAATTTTGCTTAGGTACTTATCCTTGACAATAATTGGTACTGTTATCCAGTTTTCTTAGCCGGTGTCCGTCAACCCCGATGAATGCCGATAGCCAGTTAAAACCACCAAAATAGGGCGGCGAGAGTAACTAAAGACTATTTTTTTGGTAAGATCAAAGCTAAACTAACCATCACGCCCTCTTGAGGAAAGATTTATTTATGAGCGATATAGGGTTTATTTTGACGATAATCAACAATTTCCTGCAAATTTACTCGGTAATCCTAATTGTTAGGGTTTTACTGACTTGGTTCCAAAATGCCGGTTGGGCCTATCAGATTATGTCTTTTCTCAGTCCGATTACCGATCCCTATTTAAACCTCTTTCGCTCGATTATCCCACCCCTAGGCGGGATGGACTTGTCCCCGATCCTCGCTTTCCTGCTGCTCAACGTCGTTCAGAGTGTCGTAGCCACAGGGGCCAGCAGTCTGGTCAGTAGCAGTTTCTAAATCCGCGGATCCACACTACTGGTAAAACCGGAAGCTTTGAATTTTTCCAGTCGCAAGGGGGTTGGTTGATTGGTAGAAACAGAAATTCTGATCTCGAAATCACTAATCCCCGGTGGCACTTCGGGAATTGCCCCGACTCGGCTACGATTTTGTAAAGCCGGTTCCCCGTTAGCATCGTAAATCCGACCAAAAACATCGGCATCATAGACGGTTTTTCCAGAATTATTTTTAGCTTTGCCGGTGATTAAAAAACAATTAGCCGGAAAACTGGTTCCCCCACTGGTGACACTCCCCTCGGCTAATTCGGGGGGACAGTCTTTATAAGATACATCTAATAGTTGAATTGGGGTCAAAGCTTGAGCAGTAGGGATGATAAGCCAGCTAGACAGCCAGAAAAGAACAGAAAGCAGCAAAACGGTGAGCGAGCGTGGTGTCATAGAAGAGTGATTTTACGGTATGATTTCCCCAATACTTAGATTATCGTGGATCGTCACCCTTTGAAATCAGCTTTTTTAGGACTCTCATGGGAATGGATTCCCACAGACGCTCCCGATAGTTGCGACGGGTTTACCTGTGAGGTAATAGGTGTAGGGCTAATTCATGAATTAGCCCTACAATGGGCGTTGTCAAATTGAAAGATGCTCCGAATCAGCACCGGAACTGAAATTACTTTGATAGCAAGGATTGCATTGCATCTTTACCTATTCTGATCTGACAACGCCGTAAATGAAAGTGAGGATGACTCCCCCCCTGTTAGTTGCCGTATTCGCTTTCAAAACGGTGAAGAATAGGAAATACAAGGAATATATCAGTGGAATCGCCCTAATTGGCGTTTTCTGACCTGAAGGAAGATCACTGCTCGGTTATCGGCTAAAATTTAAGATATGTAAAGAAGGGAGATAAATTTTATGGCCGCTAATGTTGAGATCTATACTTGGAGTTCCTGTCCTTTCTGTATCCGCGCTAAAGCATTACTCAAGAAAAAAGGGGTGGAGTTTACCGAATATTGTATCGATGGTGATGAAAGAGCGCGAGCCAAAATGTCCGATCGAGCCAATGGTCGTACAAGTGTACCACAAATTTTTATAAACGATCAACACATCGGGGGCTGCGATGACATCTATGCTTTAGATAGAAGTGGTGGTTTGGCTCCCCTGTTGCAGAATTAAGGATAAAAACTATTAATGAAACTAGCCTTTATTATCGATCCGATCGAGTATTTAGAGCCGGGCCATGATACCAGTGTAGCTATCATGGAAGCGTCCCAATTATTAGGCCATGAAGTCTGGATGACTTCCATCACTGATCTCAGTGCGATTGCGGGAAAAGCTTGGGCAAAACTAACTAAAATTGAACTGGTTCCCGTGGAGTTAAAAGATAATCATTGGGTGGCTGTATCTCAATGGTATCAAAGACAAGAGACAGTTTTTACCTGCCTAGAAAACTTCGATTTTGTCTGGATGCGAAAAGACCCACCCGTGACGATTGCCTATCTTTATGCCACCTATTTATTAGACCTGATCGACCCCCAAAAAACCCAAGTAATTAACTCAACTAGGGGTTTACGCCATGCCAACGAAAAGTTATACACTATTCATTTTGCTCAGGTAATGCCCGCCACAATTGTTTCCCAAGATAAAGCGACAATTAGGGAATTTGTCAACCAAAAAGGGGCGGCAGTTATGAAACCTTTGGGGGGCAAAGCAGGGGAGGGAATTTTATTTCTTAGTCCCGAAGATCGCAATCTCAATTCAATGATTGAAATTAGCACAAAATGGGGACAAGAACCGGTAATGATTCAAGATTATTTACCAGCTGCCAAAGAAGGAGATAAACGCATTATTGTCCTCAATGGTGAACCGATAGGGGCAGTTAATCGTATTCCCACCGGTTCGGAATTTCGCGGTAATATGGCGGTGGGTGGACGGGTGGCAAAAACAGAAATCACCGATCGAGAATTAGAAATCTGTGCCACTTTAGCCCCAAAATTACGAGAAGATGGCCTATATTTTGTCGGATTAGATGTGATTGGTGGCTATCTGACGGAAGTTAATGTCACCAGTCCCACCGGCATTCGCGAGATCGATCGATTAAACAATCTTAGTTTAGGTCAACAGGTGATTAAATGGCTAGAAAATTTTTCGGGAATTATAAATTCTAAATTATGAATTATGAATTGGGAGTGGGAATTATGAATTATGAATTATGAATTGGGAGTGTAGAGTGGGGAGAATAAATAAAAACAATCTCCTATCTCCTGTCTCCTATCTCCTGTCTCCTATCTCCCGTCTCCTCTCTCCTATAAAAAAAATGAATGCTTTATCAATACCGACGTGGATAGTTCATGTATCGAGTGTCGTAGAATGGATAGCGGCAATCTGGTTAGTCTGGACCTATGGCGACATCAGTAGCGATCGATCGTGGCGAATGTTATCTTGGGGAATGTTACCCGCTTTAATTGGGGCTATGTGTGCCTGTACATGGCATTTTTTTGATAATATCAGTGCCTTATCCTGGTTAGTCACCCTACAGGCAGCCATGACTGTCTTAGGAAATTTTACCCTCTGTGCTGCCGGTTGGTGGCTGTGGCGTTCCAGTAAAATTAGCGTTAACAATGAATAAAGAGAGTTTATTTGCCATTTCCCTGTTTCCCTATCTGGGGTTTCTTTGGTTTGTCACTCGTTCGGGAAAAATGCCCCATTTAGCCCTAATTGGCTTTTATGTGCTGTTAATATTCGTTTTTATCACCATTCCTGCCGGTATCTACGCCAAGATACACTATGGTCAAGAATTAGCCAACGTCGATTGGTTACACGGTAGCGCCGAACTTTTCCTCACCCTCTCCAATATTCTCGTCGTCCTAGGTTTTCGTCAGGCAATTTTAGCCAAAAAGGAAACAGAGAAAGGGGAACAGGGAACAGGGAGTGGGAATTATGAATTATGAATTATGAATTATGAATTGGGAGAGGGGAGAATAAATAAAAATAATCTCCTGTCTCCTGTCTCCTGAATACTGTCTCCTGTCTCCTGTCTCCTGAATACTGTCTCCTGTCTCCTATCTCCTGATAACTGAATTGTGATACAATCGCCCCAAAACGTCCCAGCGTCAGTCAACTATGTACCCGATTACACCGTCCATCAGTGTCAATGAACCAAACCCGCAGGCTGCTATCCAGACTTTATCGGTAGTGGTTCCCATTTATAACGAAGTGGACAGTATCCCCCATCTCGTCGAGAGTATCGCCACGATTTTGCGTTCTTATCAAATTAACTACGAGATTATCTGTGTTGACGACGGTTCTAAGGACGGTTCCACCGAGGTTTTAACTAATTTAGCCAAAAATCGCGATGATCTCAAGGCGGTAATATTGCGACGCAACTACGGACAAACCCCCGCCATGGCTGCCGGATTTGATTATGCCACGGGACAGGTCATCGTTACCCTCGACGGCGATTTACAGAACGATCCCAATGATATACCCCTATTATTGGCCAAATTAGAGGAAGGTTATGACCTCGTGAGTGGCTGGCGCAAAAATCGCCAAGATGACCGGGTAAAACGGCTTTTACCCTCAAAAATAGCTAATTGGATCATAGGAAAGGTAACAGGGGTCAAATTACACGACTACGGTTGTTCTTTGAAAGCCTATCGAGCCGAATTAGTGGCCGATATGAATCTCTACGGGGAATTACATCGCTTTTTACCCGCGTTAGCTTTTATTGAAGGGGCAAAAATAACCGAAATTCCCGTTAATCACCACGCTAGACGGTTCGGACAGAGTAAATATGGTTTAGGTCGCACAATTCGCGTGATTATGGACTTATTTACTGTCTTTTTTATGAAAAAGTTCCTCACCCGTCCGATGCACATTTTTGGAGTCTACGGACTGTTATCCATGGTAGTGGGGATTATTTTAGGCACTTATCTGACTATTCTCAAACTCGGTTTCGGACAAGAAATCGGCGCTCGACCTTTGTTAATCCTGGCCGTGTTATTCTTTTTAACTGGGGTACAATTACTCTGTTTTGGTCTTTTGGCAGAAATTTTGATGCGAACTTACCATGAATCCCAAAAACGTCCTATCTACCGGGTTCGTACTGTTGTCGGGGATAGGGGATTTTTCAGTGAGCAGTAAACAGTAAACAGTGAGCAGTAATCAGTGAAAAGACATCTCGGAACTTGCCACTTAATATTGTTCACTTAAAACTCAAATCTGATAACTGATAACTGATAACTGAAAAAAATATGACTATTTGGGAACTTGATTTTTATTCGCGGCCGGTGCTGGATGAAAATAATAAAAAAAGATGGGAATTATTAATCTGTGAAACTCCGGCAACAATCGATCGCTCCTCCGATACAATATTTAAATATGCCAGTTATTGTCCTAATACTATGGTTAATTCCCAATGGTTGGGAGAGGCAATTACTGCAGCTATCAAGGCAGCGGGGGGAACTCCCAAAAAAATTCGCTTTTTCCGTCGTCAGATGAATAACATGATTAGCAAAGCTTGCGAGGATATCGGTATTCCCGCTTCCCCTAGTCGTCGCACTCATGCTCTCACTAGATGGATAGAAGAAAGAATGGTTAATTTCTACCCTCAAGAAGTTGGTTATGATCAAAATTTAACTAAAACCGCTTCCGTGAATTATCCTCCTTTAAATGCTGTTCCCCTTCCCGATGCTGTCCGGGGAGATAAGGCAGATAAATGGGCCTTTGTCACGCTAGAATTGTCTTCTTTTAATGATTTAAAAGATTGGGATATTAGCTTCGGAGAAAATTTGCCCATACTAGGAATGGGATTAGATGAGAATCTAAAAATCCCCGGTTTAGTTATTTTTTCCCCCCGCGCTTTACCATTAGCTGGTTGGATGTCAGGGTTAGAAATGGCCTATTTAAAGTTAGAAACTGGTTCTCGTCCTCTGCTACGTTTAGAAACGGGTGCTAGTGATAGCTGGATTCTCGTCAACGTCACTAATGCCGAGACTTTAAACGAAGCCAAAAACTTTGAAGAAGCTAAACAAAAAGCCAATAATCTGCATTTTTTAGCCATTCAATCTAACCCTGAATCGGAATCCTTCGCCGGTTTTTGGCTACTACAAGAAGGCTCTCAAGAGTAAAGTTTAGTCAGGGTGGATTGAAAATCCACCCCTAGGGAATTAACTTAAAAACATTGTCCAGTCCAACTACCGTGTAACCCGTAGGGAATATGATGTTTAAGATGGATAACCCCTAGGGAATTAGTGATATCTTTAGCATCTAAGATTACCACATTCGATCGATGATTGGCCGCATCGTAAGTAACTACCAATAACCAACCATCATCCTCAGCAATTCCATCGGGTTTAGGCACAAAAATTGGTTCACCCGCAAATCCCCGGGGAGCAAAAGAATGTAATTGTTTTTCTCCCGTTAATAGGTCCAGTTTTAAGATTGCTTGCAAAGGAGCATTACCGGTGGCATGATGAGCGGCAGCGATGTATAAATAACGGTAATCTCGACCAACTTTTGCAGGATTGATGCTGGGAAATTCACAACAATGCTCTAGAATACATTCTCTTGTAACCGTATTTTCTGATAAATTTAGTGTAAATCGCCACAGATGTCCGGGTGCTAAACTATCAAAATTTACCGATTGAAAACTGCTATTTGAATCCAGTTGTGGTAAGGATTGATAACAAATAGAATCAATATAAATTTTCTCCCCTTGTTCAAAAGCATTGCTATGGTGGAAGACAAAACCTGATGGAGTTTCTAAAACTTTCACTTCTCTTTTGTTAGGATCCCGGGGGATAATAATAATCTTAGTTAACTTGTCCGGTTGATTGATGACGCATTCTCCCGCACCTTTTAACCCAAAAAGAAAGGGAAAAGGATTATAACCAACCGGGTTTTGGAAAAAGATAGCGTAGTGGGGAGTAATAACAAAATCGTGGATAAAACAAAAGCCCGGTATACTGTGGGTATGACGACGTAATAACTTACCCGTGGGACTAATTTCGTAGAGAGTAATAGCACTCGACAAACCCGTTTTAATGGCAAAATTTACCAGACAAGGTTGATAATTATCGAAGATACAAGCGGGATCGATGCGAGGATGAGCGGCAAAAGAATCGCCTTTTTCTAAGATACCATCGAGATAGTCTAAACCAATAGTATCAAGGGTTTTAGCATCGAGGCGATGGGGTTCGGCCGCTTCCCAAAGTGCCAGTAATTTATCACCCCAGTAGATAACATTAGTATTAGCAATATTTTTCAGACGCAAATCAAAAGCATTGCCGAAAATTCCCCCCGGTTTTTTCGTGCCGAAAACACCGCGATAAAGGGGTTTTCCCGCTTTCTGTTCCTGGAGATAACCCTCAGTTTTCACAAAACGATTACGATAATGTACGCGGCCATGGTTGAAGCTAATCGCGCTGATCATACCATCCCCATCAAAGGGATGAGCGATCGCAGTGCCAGCGATATCCAGTAAACCGGGGCCGTTTTTAAAGACTGTACCCTGTAAATCGGGGGGAATTTGCCCCTCAATGTCTTCTACCTCGTAATCGTACTCGTTAGGTTGGGATTGATAGCCTTTTTGCCAATCCTGACGATTATAGGATTTTTCGCCAATTGTCGGAGTTAATACCATGGTAGTTTTAGGTTTGGATTTACTTTTCTTAACATAACTTAAAACTACCAGAGCTAAAAAGAAGGGGGTGGCCAATCATTTTTTCAGCCTATTTACCCCCTCCTTGTCGTCTTGTTATTTAACAAACAACATTTCTTGATAGGTAGGCAGCGGCCAGAAATTGTCGGCCACTTCTCCTTCCAGCGTGTCAGCATATTCGCGCACCTTATCCATCAAGGGACGGATTGTTTGAGCGGAATACTGCATATGTTCCTCGATCGAGTCAAAATCGTCTTTAGCCATGGCCTCACTCAGTTTGCCAACGCTATCCATCAGTAATTTAATTAAATTCGAGACGGTTTGGGCCCTTTCCTTATCCATCTCGATGCCGATCGCCGCAGCATTAGCGATCGCCAAAGACAATTCCGACAAGTAGCGAACGGCAGCGGGATAAATAATCGTTTTAGCCATACTTACCACCAGTTCCGCCTCCACCTCGATGGCCAGCAAATACTGTTCCGCATAGACATCAAAACGACTTTCCAGTTCAACGGGGGTAAACACACCCATGCGGGCAAACAGTTCTTCGATATAATCAGCTTTCAGCACGGGTAAAGCATCGGCAGTGGTGCGGAGATTAGCCAAACCGCGCTCTTCTACCGCCATTTTGTGCCATTCCGGGGAATATCCGTTACCTCCGAAGATCACATTTCTGTGCTTGTCCATGATCTCCTTGAGAACACCCTCGGCGGCAGTATTGAGGTCTTCCCCGGCTTTCATCCGGCTTTCTAAGTTATCCGCCACCCAAGTCAGGGAATCGGCTAGAATCGTGTTCATCGCCACCAGCGGACCGGAAACTGACTGATTAGAACCCACAGCGCGGAATTCAAAGCGATTGCCCGTAAAAGCAAAAGGAGAGGTACGATTGCGATCGCCAGGATCCTTGGGGAATACCGGCAGGGTATCGACACCGAGATCCATCAATCCCGGGGCATCAGAACCCTCAATTCGGCCTTGGCTAATTTGGTCGAATACCTTTTCTAACTGGCTGCCCAAATATACCGAAATAATCGCGGGAGGAGCTTCATTTGCCCCCAAACGGTGATCATTACTGGCAGTAGCCACCACTGCGCGTAAAAGCGGCCCGTACTTGTGAACGCCACGAATAACCGCCCCACAGAACAACAAAAACTGCATATTAGCGTGGGGAGTATCGCCCGGATCCAACAGATTGCCCTGGGTGGCGTTGCCGACGGACCAGTTAACGTGTTTTCCCGAACCGTTAATTCCTGCAAAGGGTTTTTCATGCAGTAGGCAGACAAAACCGTGTTTTTTAGCCGTACTTTTCAGCAAGGTCATAATTAACTGCTGATGGTCACTGGCCACGTTAGCAGCCTCGAAAAAGGGCGCAATCTCGAACTGTCCGGGAGCGACTTCGTTATGGCGGGTTTTGGCCGGAATGCCGAGGCGATACATTCTTTCCTCCACTTCCTGCATAAACACCTGAACCCGTTCGGGAATCGCGCCAAAATAATGATCGTCGAACTGTTGACCCTTAGCGGCGGGTTTACCAAATAGGGTGCGACCGGTGAGCAGTAAATCGGGGCGACTATGGGCAAAATGAGCATCTACGAGGAAATATTCCTGTTCAGCACCGCAGCTGGAGTTAACGGGGGCGACTTCCGTATGTCCTAAGAGCTTCAGCACCCTGGTGGCGGCTTTACTCATCGATGAAATCGAGCGTAAAAGCGGCGTTTTTTTGTCGAGGGCCTCTCCTGTCCAAGAGATGAAAACCGTGGGGATACACAGGGTGACACCATTATCCGTCTCCATGACGTAGGCCGGACTGGTGACATCCCAAGCGGTGTAACCCCGCGCTTCAAAAGTGGAGCGAAGGCCGCCGTTAGGAAAGGAGGACCCATCCGGTTCCCCCTGTACTAAGACTTTGCCCGTAAATTCTGTGATCACCGAGCCGTCGCTCTGCACGGAGATAAAACCATCGTGTTTTTCGGCGGTGGCGTTGGTCATCGGATAGAAGACGTGAGCATAGTACAGCGCCCCTTTGGACGTGGCCCAATCTTTCATCGCGGCCGCTACTGTACCAGCGATGGAAACGTCTAATTTTCCCCCGGTTAAAATCGTGTTTTTGACTGATTTGAATACATCTTTGGGAAGACTGGCCTGCATTTTGCTCAGGGTAAAGACATCGGTTGCCCAGAGGGCCTCTAAACGCTGAGGAATTTTGCTAGGTAGGGGTTTACGATCCGTCACTTGAGAGATAGCTTGAACACGCGTTCCATAACTCATAAGTATTTTTCCTATTGTGTTGTGTCGTGGATAAGGGGTTACTTTAACTTAGGCGATGACAAGTTTCCTACTGATTTTGATGTTGAATCCCGGTCAGAGGCTATTCTCCGCTTAATAATTTTGATCCCACGGCACAAGCTTCTCTGCGGTTTTTATCTGCTTGCGCCGGCCTCTTTTCCGATCAATTGGCAACACCAGCCTTAATCTTAAGAACAGATGATCGAGAGATTTGTATCAAAGATTACAAATATCCTAAACCCGATCTTCCACAAGCGATCGCACTGAGAAAACGGGTTTCTTTGAGAAACCTGTTTTCTGGACTTAAAAAAGTGATATTTGACAAAATCGGGGGGGGGGGTAAAATGCTGGTGGAATTTGCCCAAAATTGCCCATGAATTTTACAACTAACTTCAAATCTATCTCTCTGGCTGGTGTTGTCCTCGCTGGCACAGTTAGCGCGATCGCTGTACTGACTGTCCTCCCCGCCAGCGCCGCTTCCTTCAACTTCTTCCAAGGTGGCTACTCCGAAGGTGCTACCGTCACCGGGATGTTTACCGGCGAAGATTTAGATAATGATGGTCTTATTGACTCCTTCAGTGGTGAAGTCACCGACTACATGATGTCATTCTCTGGCAACTCCCTCGTCCCCGCCTTCTCCCACGGGCTGCCTGACTTCTACGGGTTAGTTTATGTACTGGGCAGCGATATCGGCAACTTTTTCTTTTTTGACGGGATAGCTTCCAACGATAGCGCAACTTTCTACGGCGCGTCAGGTGGAACTGAGCTCTATCCCGTCGATCCCAGTCTGCAATTTCCTGGCGGCAAAGTCGGGACATTCGCCGGTGCGCTCGATACTACCACTGAATTCGTCACTGTCAACACCGTTCCTGAACCGAGTACTGTATTAGGTTTAGGATTGTTAGGCTTGGGTGCATTGGTTAAACGCCAGTTAACGCCAAAGCCAGACAGCGACAAAGCTTAATTAGTTCCCCAATCCGTGTCATAGAAAACGGGTTTCTTTGAGAAACCCGTTTTCTGGAATACATAAGCTGTTTAAGTATAGTGATATCGTGCTGCTAAAAACTCAATGCGGTCATCTTTGACTCGATAGACTAGACGGTGTTCTGTGGTAATTCGGCGTGACCAAGTATTAGCTTCAAGATACTTTATGGGTTCTGGTTTGCCTATCCCAGTAAAGGGATCGGCGGTGACAGATTCTACGAGATCGAGTAGGCGAAAGGCGATTTTTTTATCTGTTTTGTACCACCATCTTAAATCTTCTCGAAATTGGTGATCAAAGACAATTGCCCTACTCTTGGCGTTCAATTCCTAACTCCTGACAAAGTTCTGTAACTGTCTGTCCCGGTATTGTTTGAACGTCCCTCTCCATTGAACGTTCCAGTGCTGCCAATAACTTTCGAGCATTCGCAGGCGATCGCAAAAGATAAACGGTTTCTAATAAGCCAGTTAATTCCTCTGCGCTTAATAGTGCCATATCTTTATGACCAGGGCGCGTAATAATCGCCATACTATTCTCGCTTTCCAGTCGATCCAGAAGGCTCGCTAAATTTTCTTGAGCTTGAGTGTAGGTAGTTTGGATAGAAAACATAAGGCGAGGGCAACGAGTTGATTCGATTTTAGCTTATTTCATCAACTGAGAAAACGGGTTTTTTAAAGAAACCCGTTTTCTGGACTTAGGGCGATCGATCTTCACTCCTACCTCATCCCAGAATAATTGACGAAAAACATCGATAAAACCCTATATAATCGCTTAAAACAGCGATACTTGACAAAATCGGGGGGGGATAGGCTTTTGGATAGAATTTACCAAAAGACAGGACTTGGTTCCCTAATCCGTGCCATAGAAAACGGGTTTCTTTGAGAAACCCCTTTTCTGGAATAAGCCGCGATCGCTAGGAGTTGCTAACTCGCGCTAGACTGGATTAAAATAATTAACTTCCAATCAATTCAAAGCAAGGACAAACCCATGAAATATCGCGTCTTAATTGAGCAAGATGAAGATGGCATTTATGTGGCTGAAGTTCCCTCCCTACCCGGCTGTATTTCTCAAGGCAATACCCGGTTCGAGTTACTCGCCAACATTCAGGAAGCAATTGCTTTATATCTAGAAAGCCTAGAAGCGCACAATGAACCGATTCCACCACCAATTTCTGAGGAACTGGTAGAGGTTAAATTATGAGTGAACTCCCTCCTATCGCTGGTCGCCAAGTCGTTAAAGCACTAGGCAAGATTGGCTACGAATTAGATCGGCAGCGAGGAAGTCATATCATACTCAGACAAAAAGCCTATCCCTATCGACGCATCACCATCCCTGACCATCGAGAAGTGGCTAAGGGAACACTGAGATCTATCATTCGTCAAGCGGGATTGACAGTGGCAGAGTTTAAAACTCTCCTTTAGCTTGAGTCACCAGAGTCGAAACAACCGCTCATAAATCGCCAATTCAAAAATAGACTATTAAACAATGTAAACGCTATATGAGTCAATCTGCTACTGCAATCAATACTAAACTAATTGATTCCCTTGCTCAAATTATCCTTTCTTTAACTGACGAAGAACAACAGCTTCTCCTACAAAAAATCCAGCATCCAGCCTTATCTGATGTCGATTGTCATCAAGGTTTTCCCTTTGATGTTCAAATTCCTAATACAGAAACGCTCGCCGCCATTGAAGAAGTAGAAAAACATCCTGAGCGTCTTAAGCGTTATACTAGCGTTGGGCAGATGTTCGAGGATTGGAACAGTGATTAAGACAACCCAAGTGCCGATTCCTGCCTTGATGCGTAGTGTCGAATAAATTAAACTTGAATGGAGTTAAATATGGATTTTGTTCCTCAGCTTCCCCGGGATTCTGATCAACTTAAGCAAACTTTGGCAAAAGCACACCGCAATTGTCAAGAGATGGAATTAGTTGGATTACAATGAGAAGAAGCGATTAGTCGCTTAGAAGCGGAAAATCGTCAAAGACGAAGACAACAGCTAGAAAACCTAGACAACGGGTTTCTTTGAGAAACCCGTTTTCTGGAGAAACAGGGCAAAATTATCGCCAGAGTCAAAACAACTGATCATCAAATCGACAATCTTCGAGACAATCACCGAGCTTTATTCCTGTCAATGATGCTAACAAAATATCTAAAACAAGCAATGGAACTGGCAACTTATGAAGTTCTAGAAGACGGTACTTTTTATGGAGAAATTCCGGGATTTGAGGGAGTATATGCTAATGAAACAACTCTCGAAGCTACTAAGGAACAGTTACAGGAAGTTTTGGAAGGCTGGGTTATTTTAGGACTACGCTTACAGCATCAGTTACCGATTATTGACGGTATCAATCTAACCCCTCAACAAAAAATCGCCTGATGCCACCTTTTGCCCCCATCAAAAGGAAAGAGTTAATTCGCCAGTTGAGAAAGCTGGGATTTTCTGGTCCTCTGGTAGGAGGAAATCATCAATATATGGTGGAGGGAAAATTAAAAATCTGGATTCCTAATCCACACCAAGGAGATATCAGTAAAAGCTTGCTGGCTAAAATTTTACAACAAGCAAATATTAGTAGAGAAGAATGGGAAAAATTACGTTAAACAATTCTGTCTTGGAAAAGTTAAAAGCTGTTCTCAATTGAGCAAGATGAAGATGGCAGAAAAGGGGTTTCTTTGAGAAACCCCTTTTCTGAACTGTCAATCTCTTGTGTCGATTAATTCGGGGACAAGTTCAGGTATAAAACCGGGTTCAGCTAAAGAACCAGTAACATGATGTTCAAAGACTTCTGCGGGGGGAAAAGTTTTCTTGACTTCCTGAGATTGGGGATCCGTAGAAGGTAGCCATTTAATTAGGGGTAAAGGTAGGAGAGTCGAGAGATTAGTAATCACCACCAATAACCAAAGGTTATCAAAATTAGTTTCGGTGACTCCCAACCAATGGGTTAATAAAGCGCCGATTTCTTGGGAAACTAATCCCGACATATTCCAGATAGACATTAATAAAGCGAATAGAGATGCTTCAATGCCCACGGGACAAAGACGGGCCGATAAGATTAAGACGGGTAAAAAGGCAATTTGTCCCATGACGGTGAGGATGAGACTATCCCCCAAACTAAACCAATGATCGTCAATACCGAGCGCTCGATTAGTATGGGTAACTAAGAGTAGGGTAGTCATGCCTAAAAGCGCAGAAATCACCGTACTCCAACCCAAAATTAAACGAAAGGAAATCGCTTTTAAAAACCGTTGATATACCCAGATGCCCAGGATCGAGGCTAAACTGGTGACTAGGCGCACTCGTCCTAAAAATTCCGGTTCAAATCCTAACTCGTTGGTGGTGAAGTAAAAAAAGGCAGAATCGGCGCTAGGAGTAGCCTGCCAGAGAAAAATAAAGGCAGTGGGTAATAAAATTGATTTTTGTCTAATTGCTGACCATAATTGCCCGATTTGCTCCTTGACTTTGGGCGTGGATTGTGCATCATCATTATTCTTGACTTTTTCCTCTGTAATTAAAAACGCCATGGCGGAGGCAATCAGGGGAAAAATAGCCGTGAGAGCGAAGACAGGACGAGTACCGAGGTGTGCCAGTAACCAACCCCCGAGATAAGCCGTAATTAAGCCGCCTAGCGCCGATATTCCCCAAGTTAAGGACTGTAGAGAACCGGATTGAGTGAAGGACTCTCTGCGGGCCCTTTCTACTACCAAAGAATCGACGATGACATCACTAATGGTGACAGAAAGGGAACCAAGCAGGATCGCCGCCGTCGCTTGCCAAGCATTCTCCACCACAGTGGCTAGGGCCAACCAAGCTAAAACCCCGATAATTCCCGATAAAATGAGGTAAGGCCGACGACGATAGCCAAAAATAGGCAAACCATCCGAAAGAAAGCCAAAAGCTGGTTTAATCACCCAAGGAATCGCCGCCACTCCGATTAATGCCCCCATCTGGGAGGGACTCAAGGCCAAATCGTCTTTTAAAAAAAAGCTAACCGCTAATCGGGAGAGTCCGAGAATGCCCTGCACGAAATAAACCCCTAAAATGCCAATTAATTCGGGATTAGGGTCATTTCCGAACAAGATAGTCTCTTTAAGGAATTTTTTCCCGCGATCGATGCCAAGGCGATTAATAAGCATGAAGTTTCATAAATATTTGTTACTGTCTCTATAATAATGATTGAGCGCTCGATCGGTGCGTTAGCTGTTAGGGTTTAACTGTTGAGCTTTAGGTTTTGGCGGTTGGGTATTGGGTTTTAGGGTTTTAGTTGAATTTCCCCTGCTCCCCACTTCCCCATCCCCAATCGGCATAACAGGCTCATTAAAGGTTACCTAAAATGTCGGATGAATGCCCCCGCTAGATTTTTCGACAAGATGCTCACCTTTGCGGGGGATGAAATCCGACCAGAATATTAGCAACGGAGTATCGATTTAATTCTATCATTTGTGAGTAAACTGTGTTATAATCCACTTAGCCAATGGTCGAGAATTGTTAGATGCTAGTCGTAAAAGCAAAGCTAAAAAACGGAACACCAGAGCAATATCACCAGCTTGATGAAGCTATCAAAACTTCTCAGTTTGTGCGTAAATCTTGTGTTCGTTATTGGATGGATCATAAGGGTACAACCCGCAATGATATCCAAAAACTTTGTGCGGTACTAGCTAACAATAAAGGGACCCCTTGGGTTAATAAATTAAACTCACAAGCACGTCAATCGGCTGCTGATAGAGCCTGACAATCAATTAATCGGTTTTACCAGAATTGTCATGCTAAGATACCGGGGAAAAAGGGTTTTCCTCGATTCAAAAAGCATAGCCGTTCGGTTGAGTATAAACTAACAGGCTACCAACTATCTGATGATAGACGTAAAATTAAATTTACCGATGGCTTTAAAGCAGGAGAATTTGATTTATGGTGTAGTCAAAAGACCTTAGTTTATTATTCAGAACAACAGATTAGACGGGTAAGAGTTGTTAGACTTGCTGACGGTTATTATTGCCACTTTTTGATTGACGTAGAACGGCAAGAATCACATAAACCAACGGGACAAATAACAGGAATTGACTTAGGGTTAAAGGAATTTTATACTGACGCTCAAGGCAATACTGTAGAGAATCCACGTTATTTAAGAAAGTCAGAAAAACGACTGAAAAAAGCACAAAGGAAATTATCAAAACAATTTCGCAAAGGAAAGAAACAGTCTAACAACTATCACAAGCAACGGATAAAAGTAGCTAGGCTTCATCTTAAGTTGTCAAGACAACGTAAAGACAAAGCAATTAAAGACGCTTTGGCGTTAGTCCAGTCTAATGATCTGGTAGTTTATGAAGCTTTAAAGGTAAGAAACTTAGTCAAAAACCGTAAGCTTGCCAAGTCTATTTCTGATGCTTCTTGGTATCAATTCACTGAATGGTTGAATTATTTTGCCAAGATTTATCGGATTGTTTGTATTGCTGTTCCTCCCCATTTCACGACTCAAGATTGTTCAGTTTGTGGGACGAGAGTTCAAAAAACATTAAGCAC
>NZ_JADBTB010000167.1:0-4883 GCF_020246405.1 Microcystis sp. M083S1 | reverse complement strand
GCGAAGGTTACATGATATCAGCGAGACTTGGAAACTATCTCATCAAATTAGTCCCCCCATAGAACCCCCTTGAGCCATCTTGCACACTTTTCTCTTTTTGTCAAATTTTATGTTAAGAAAGATGTGACTAATGGATAGCTTATCAAGGGGGGCAGGGGGGATCAAAATCAACCAGTAAAAAGCCCCCCTTATCAAGGGGGGCAGGGGGGATCAAATTTAACCAGTAAAAAGCCCCCCTTATCAAGGGGGGTTGGGGGGATCAAATTCAACCAGTAAAAAGCCCCCCTTATCAAGGGGGGTTGGGGGGATCAAACTCAACCAATAAAAAGCCCCCCTTATCAAGGGGGGTTGGGGGGATCAAACCTATGCAATTAACCAATCATCTTAAATCAGTAAAAAGCCCCCCTTATCAAGGGGGGTTGGGGGGATCAAACCTATGCAATTAACCAATCATCATCATCTACCCTACAATCCCAAACTCGTAGAACGAGCTAAAGAACTCCGTAAAAATATGACCAAAGCTGAAAGAAAACTTTGGTATGAATACTTAAAAAATTTTCAATATAGAGTTCATCGTCAAAGACCGATTGATCAATTTATTGTTGACTTTTATTGCCACGAATTAAAATTAGTGATTGAAATTGATGGTGATAGTCATAATAGGGAAGATGCTCAAGCCTATGACTTAGAAAGAACCCAAATTTTATCAGGTTATGGATTAACAGTAATCCGCTTTACTAATCAAGAAGTTTTGAGTAATTTTGAGGGAGTTTGTGGAGTAATTGGAAGTTTGATCCCCCCAACCCCCCTTGATAAGGGGGGCTTTGATCCTTCTTGATCCTCTAAGGGGCTTTGATCCTTCTTGATAAGGGGGGCTTTGATCCCCCCAACCCCCCTTGATAAGGGGGGCTTTGATCCTTCTTGATAAGGGGCTTTGATCCTTCTTGATAAGGGGCTTTGATCCCCCCAACCCCCCTTGATAAGGGGGGCTTTGATCCTCCTTGATAAGGGGGGCTTTGATCCCCCCAACCCCCCTTGATAAGGGGGGCTTTGATCCTTCTTGATAAGGGGCTTTGATTCTCCCAACCCCGGCTGCCGCAAATACGGCGGCGAGGATGTCAGGTATTACTCCACTCGATTAAAGCGCTAGTCAATCCTTCTAGGGTATATTCTCGCGCCTCGATATCAACACGACCAAATAACTCTTGACAGGTTTTTGAAGTTTGCGGACCGATAGAAGCCAGACAAACTTTTTCTAAGAGGGAATTAACCGATAATTCTGCCGTTTCTTGCAGCAATAACCGATAAAAATTCTGGACGGTTTTGGAACTAGCAAAGGTGACTATATCGACTTTCCCATCTCGAAACGCTTCCCAGATGCCACTATCCATGCGTGCCGGACATCCGGAATAATATGCGGCCACTTCCGTCACCTGACCAGCTTTGGCCGTTAAATCCTTAACTAATATCTCTCTGCCTCCCGTTTCCACGCGAGGAAAGAGGAATTTTTGCCCCTTAATCGGGTCGGGAAACTCGTTTACCAAAGCATCAGCGACAAAATCCCCCGGGATAAAATCCGCTTTTAATCCCCGTGAGTGCAAAACTTGGCTGGTTTTTTTGCCCACCACGGCGATTTTTACGGTCGCTAAAGCCCTAGCATCTTTTCCCCAAAATGTCAAGCGATCGAAGAAAAAATTAACAGCATTGGCAGAAGTTAAAATCAGCCAATCAAACTCTTTTAACTGAGCGATGGCATCGTCTAAACCTTGCCAACGGTCGGGGGGACGAATCTCTAAAGCGGGCATTTCCAGGACTTCTGCGCCTTGATTTTGCAAAATTTCGCTAAATTGACTCGTTTGCTCGGCGGCACGGGTAATAACAATAGTTTTACCGCCTAGGGGTGGGGGAGAGGACATAATCGCCAGATCCACAACTTGACCAATGACCATAATAGAGGGTGAGAGGGACACTCCGGCGGTTTGAGCGAGAATATTTTCTAAAGTGCCGCGCCAAATTTGTTGATCCTTGCGTCCCGCCTGACGGATAATAGCGATCGAGTCGTGAATATTCCGCCCATTTTGGTATAATTTCTCGATAATTTGCCCTAAAGACTGACCGGCCATCAATAGCACAAGTGTATCAATTTTAGCTAAAGCTGACCAATCGAGAGACTCGGGATCGTGAGCGCTCAAGACCGCAAAACAGCGACTAATATCCTTTTCGGTCAGGGGAATTCCGGCCAATAAAGGAGCGGCTAAAGCGGAGGAAATACCGGTTATCAGTTCAAAATCACAGCCAGCCTGCTTTAAGGCCAACATTTCAGGATATACTCGCCCAAAAACTCCCGGATCACCACTTTTAAGCCGAATAACTCGTTTTCCCTCTTGACAATAATTAACCAGTATCCGATTAATCTGATTTTGCTCGGCTCCGGGTTGTCCCCCCCGTTTGCCAACATCGACTAAAACACAGGTTTTCGGCACTAGGGAGAAGATTTGACTATCCACTAGGGCATCATACAGCAAAACCTCGGCCGTGGCTAAAATTGCTCGCGCTTGCAGGGTGAGAAAACTGCTCTGACCAATTCCCGCACCGAGAAGATAAACTTTACCCCGGGGATGGACGACTGCTGACATAATCGCAAATTTGGGTTTAATCTTTAATCTAGCACTGGAGAAGATACAAATTACTAGCGCAACAAGGGCAGCAGTAAAGTGACGAAATAATATACTAGGGGAGCGGTGAACACATAACTATCAGTGCGATCGAGTATACCACCGTGACCGGGGATTAACTGCCCGGAATCCTTAACCCCGGCATCGCGTTTCATCATCGATTCGGTCAAATCACCCAATAAACTGACAATACCAATTAATAAGCCCAAAAATAAGCCCGTCAGCTGCCAATAGGGCCAATCTAAATACCAAGCACCCAAATCGGCCACCGCTATACTGCCTAAAATGCCAAAAAAGGAACCTTCCACGGTTTTTTTGGGACTAATCAGCGATAAACTGGTTTTCCCTAACCATTTTCCCATGATATAAGCTCCGATATCGGCGGCCCAAATGCAACCGAAGGCCAGAAAAGTCACCGTCAAAGCAGCCGGGAATAATTTCGGTTCCATCCAGGATTCCGGCCAATATCCCATCAGGGGTAAGTTACTGGCCATGGCCACGGGACCACTTTCGGGGGAAAAACCGACCCGTAAACGAATCCAATAACTGGGTAAGTAACCACCATAAAACAGACCGAGAATTGAGGTGGAAATGTCGGCAATTGTCGCCATTTTAGGCTGAAAGAGCAGATAAAAACAAATTAATGCCCCAGCCAGGGGAAACATGGCATCGGTGAGGGGGGCTGCCATAGTTGCCGTCAGTAGTAATAATTGGGAAACTACGAGAGTGGTTTTAGCGGCCGGTTCAATGCCTTTAGCGCGAACTAAGCGAAAATACTCTAATTGTCCCAAAAAGACGATAACACCGATGCCGAGGGTGAAATACCAACCCCCAACGATAATAATTCCCAGTGCGAAGGCAATAGCAAAAATAGCGCTGACAATGCGTGGCCAAGGCATGGTTAATCCAGAGAAGTTAGGCGGCATTGTCATAATTATATAGATTAAGAAAACTTTATGGAAGGTTATCCCCGATTAAAGTTTATCGCCGCTCAGGATAAACATGGGATCAACGGCGGCAAAAACTTGGTGAATACCCCTAGTTTCTAGGCGATTTACTGCCGCTTGGACAATCTCGATATTACGCGCCTGTAAATTAGAAAAGCCTTCGGAAAATTGATAGAGGGTTTCTAAATTATTGGCCGTAGCCACGATGCGGCCATTGGGTTTCAGGTATTGCCACACTTCTTGCAGGACCGATTTAATCGGTTTGCCGCCCTCGATACAGACGCGATCGGGGGCGAGGGATATATTGGGCAGACAATCGGGCGCGCTGCCTTCAAAAACGGTGACATTTTTTACCCCAAAGCGATCGCAATTACGCCGGATTAAACTGGCCACTTCTTCATCCCTTTCAATAGCAATAATCGGACTATTGGGGCATAATAAGCCAATTTCAACGGGAATAGTGCCGGTTCCTGCGCCTATATCCCAGAAAACCCCCCCATCACCTAACCGCAAAGCGGAAATCATCAATAATCTCACCTCGCGTTTACTCAGGGGAATCCCGGGCAAACGTTCAAACAATTCATCGGGAATACCGGGGGTTTTATATAACCAAGTCATGGGGAATCAATTATCGAGAAGCTTCACTAGCAAGCATTATTATATAAGTCTGTCAAATTTTCTTTATTAAGTAAACAGGGACTTTTATAGGCATAAAACCCTGATTATAGCTCTAACAAGCTATTGTCTGTCATTAAGCTAAGACGTATTTTAACCCCCTATCCTTAGATTAGGTCAATCTCTCCCAATCCTTTTACTGTTGCAAGAGTGCCACAGTGCCTCATCTCAACAAGCAATTTAAATAGGCGGGCAGCTTATCTTAATGATGAGATAGGAAGTTTTTGTTTTGGCGGGTCAGTCGTCGGTCGTTAACACCAAATTAGGTTACACTTCATCTTTATGGGAAAGGCCGTCATGATCCTTTTTCTTAAGCATAGATTTTCCTAATCAATTTCTTTGGGTATTGTCTATCAAATGTTACTAAATACTCTGGCTATTCAACCTTCCTAGCATCTGTCAGCCAAAAACCATAGACTAACTTCTGTTTTATCAACGATAACTCTAAGTAGCTGGTTATAATTAAATTAAAAATGGATTTTAGGTTCGATCCCCCCTGCCCCCCTTGATAAGGGGGGTGCCGATAGGCGGGGGGATCTACCCTTGATAAGGGGGGTGCCGATAGGCGGGGGGATCTACCCTTGAT
>NZ_JADBTB010000166.1:0-13899 GCF_020246405.1 Microcystis sp. M083S1 | reverse complement strand
TTAAATATTGGAAGAAAGGTAGTCGGAGAGGCCGCCTTTAGCGGGAATCCGATAGAGAGGTTCGTAGTTAACCCAGTACGGGTCAAAGCGTACAAAGCTAATTCTAGATGCAATATTTGCGTACAGAATTAGTAACTATTAGTACGGCTCAAATTTTACGCGAATACATTAAGCGACTACCAAAACCAAAAGAGTAACAGGCAATTCTTCGCTCACCCCAAGGAGTGAAACTCCTCATTGCCGCGGTGGAACTTCCCCACCCCCCTAGGTCTCCGGGTGGGGACTGACGCGGAATCGTTCACCCTAATTTCGGTAAACCCATACTATAGTTCTGCACTCTGGCGTTGAGATTATAGCTAATTTCGCCTTTTTGCAGGAGAGAACGGATAAAATGTTCTAGATCTGAACCGATGCGACGGAGATTATATTCGCTCAATTCTTCCCCATTGTAGGATTCTACCAATTCATCAAACTTACTATAAACCTTATTGAGAGCCACTTCTTCCCAATTAAATTCATTATCGGGATCCACATCAAGAGTCAAGACATTGTTACTCTCGATTAATTGATTATTTTTTACTTCAGCCGTATAAATGCGAATATGACGGGTCGTAGATTTTAACAGCATGGAATCTTTAGGGTAAGTTAGACGCTATGTCTAAGATTTTGCCATGATTCGCGGCAATGGGGAATTGGGAATTATAAATTATGAATTATGAAGTGGGGAGTGGCAAGTGGCAAGTGGGGAGCGGGGAGAATAAATAAGAATAATCTCCTGACTCCCGAACAATGTTTACGGATCGACCAGAAACGTGATACTATAATAGATTGCAGTATTTAAGCAGAGATCACGAGTCCTATGGCCTTAACCCAGACCAAAAAACAAGAACTAATCAGCCAATACCAGGCCCACGAAACCGATACAGGATCATCGGAGTTACAAGTAGCTTTCTTAACCGAGAGAATCAACCAACTGACCGAACACCTGAAAGCTAACCCGAAAGACCACGCTTCCCGTCGGGGATTACTCCAGATGATCGGTCGTCGTCGGGGACTGTTAACCTATATCCAGAAGAAAGATCAACAACGTTATCAAACCCTGATCGGTCGTCTCGGAATTCGCCGTTAAGCTTACCCCCTTTGCATCCCTACCATGGCCCCTGAATCGAAATCGACGGAGAAAAAAGAGCGTCTTCCCTTTGAGCCGCGCCAAAATAAGCGAAAAACCCCGAAAATTGCCCCTAGTCCCGTACCACCGCCGATAAAAAATCGCTCCGAGGAAACCAGCTTAAAGGCAATTCCCCAAGTGGTCAGTCAACGGATGGCCAAACGCATGGCGGTATTTTGTGGCCTGCCGACGGCACTGGGGATAACTTCCTTTTTTGGCTTCTACTGGATTATTAGCCACGATCTTCTCGAAATCCCTTCCTACGTCGCCATGCTCGTCAGTTTAAGCCTATTTGGTCTAGGTTTTATCGGTCTGAGTTATGGCATCTTCTCCGCTTCTTGGGATGAGGATCGGGTGGGGGATTGGCTAGGATGGCAAGAATTTCAAGCTAATTTTGGCAGAACGATCGCTGCTTGGCGGTCCGGCAAAAAAGAAGTGGAAGAAAAATAGACAACCGCTAGAAATCGTCAACAATAGAGATTAAAGGAAAAAATAAAGGGTTAATGCCATGATTATTGTCATGAAAGTTGGTTCCCCGGAAATTGAAATCGAGCGCGTCAGTGCCGAATTCGAGGCATGGGGATTAAGTCCTGAAAAAATCGTCGGTAAGCATAAAGTTGTCATCGGTTTAGTCGGAGAAACCAGGGAATTAGACCCCCTACAAATCCAAGAACTAAGCCCTTGGATCGAAACCGTCCTGCGAGTCGAACAACCCTTCAAACGTGCCTCTTTAGAATACCGTCACGGGGAATACAGCGAGGTTTTAGTCCCCACTCCTAACGGTGTTATCCCCATCGGCAGAAATCATACCGTTAGCATTGTCGCCGGCCCCTGTTCGGTGGAAAATGAGGCGATGATCGTGGAAACTGCCAAACGAGTGGCGGCAGCCGGAGCGCAATTCCTCCGGGGTGGTGCCTACAAACCCCGCACTTCTCCATACGCTTTCCAAGGTCACGGGGAAAGCGCTTTGGAATTACTAGCGGCGGCTAGAGATGCCAGTGGTTTGGGTATTATTACGGAAGTAATGGACGCGGCGGATCTCGATAAGATTGTCGAAATAGCCGACGTGGTGCAGGTGGGGGCCCGCAATATGCAGAATTTTTCCCTCCTGAAAAAAGTTGGGGCGCAACCGAAACCAGTCCTACTCAAGCGCGGCATGGCGGCCACTATTGAAGATTGGTTGATGGCGGCAGAATATATCCTCGCGGCAGGAAATAGCAATGTTATTCTCTGCGAACGCGGTATCCGCACCTTTGACAGTAAATATACTCGCAATACCCTAGATTTATCCTGTATTCCCGTTTTAAGAACTTTAACTCACCTGCCGATCATGATCGATCCTAGCCACGGTACGGGTAAATGGGAATATGTACCGACCATGGCCATGGCTTCCCTGGCAGCTGGGGCCGATTCCTTGATGATCGAGGTGCATCCTAACCCGGCCAAGGCCCTATCCGATGGGCCGCAATCCTTGACCCCCGACAGGTTCGACCAGTTAACGCGGGAGTTAGCGGTCATCGGTAAGACGATCGGGCGTTGGCCCCAGGTTCCAGCACTGGTTTAATTAAGATGGTCAGGGGGTGAATCAACCCCCTTTTTTGGGCATAAATTTCGCTTTTCGGGGCAGTTATGGTGACAGTTCCTCTGGAGTTAAATACTGAGCAAATTAGGGGCGAAAAACGGGTAGTTTTTAATCATCTCAGTTGGTTATCCTATCGGCAAATTTTACAAGCCCTAGGGGAAAATAATCGCGCCCATTTATTTTATGATCGTGGCACTTTAGAGATTACTATGCCCCTAGAAGAACACGAGTTTTATCGAGAATTAATCGGACGTTTTATCTATTTTTTGGTGTCCGAATTGGGTTTAAAAATTAAAAGTCTGGGTTCCACAACTCTAGCTAGGGAAGATTTAGAACGAGGGGCAGAACCTGACAATGCTTACTATATTCAAAATCAAGCTAAAGTGCTAGGAAAAAGAATTAATTTAACTGAAGATCCGCCCCCAGATTTAGTGGTGGAAGTGGATATAACCCACACGGATATTAATAAATTAGCACTTTATGCCCGTTTGGGAGTGCCGGAATTATGGCGTTTTAATGGAGAAATCTGGCGCATTTATCGGTTAGAAAAGGGGGTTTATCAGGAAGAAGAATTTAGTCCGACTTTTCCCCTAGTTCCCAAAACTAAACTCTATGAATTTTTAGCCACTGCTCAAGAGGATGAAGTTAAAGCAGAAAAGAATTTAAGAGCATGGGTTGTCAGTCAACTAGCTGAGAGTTGAGGTAATTATGGTGACAGTTCCTCTGGAGTTAAATACTGAGCAAATTAGGGGCGAAAAACGGGTAGTTTTTAATCATCTCAGTTGGTTATCCTATCAGCAAATTTTACAGGCCGTAGGGGAAAATAATCGCGCCCATTTATTTTATGATCGTGGTACTTTAGAGATTACTATGACCCTAGAAGAACACGAGTTTTACCGAGAATTAATCGGATTATTTATTCGGATTTTGGTGGTAGAATTGGGTTTAAAAATTAAAAGTATGGGTTCTACAACTCTAGCTAGGGAAGATTTAGAACGAGGAGCAGAACCTGACAATGCCTACTATATTCAAAATCAAGCCAAAGTGCTAGGAAAAAGGATTAATTTAACTGAAGATCCGCCCCCAGATTTAGTGGTGGAAGTGGATATAACCCACACGGATATTAATAAATTAGAACTTTATGCCCGTTTGGGAGTGCCGGAATTATGGCGTTTTAATGGAGAAATCTGGCGCATTTATCGGTTAGAAAAGGGGGTTTATCAGGAAGAAGAATTTAGTCCCACTTTTCCCCTAGTTCCGAAAACTAAACTCTATGAATTTTTAGCCACTGCTAAAGAGGATGAAGTTAAAGCAGAAAAGAATTTAAGAGCATGGGTTGTTAGTCAACTAGCTAAAAATAATTAACTAGGGTTTGCTGAAAAAGTTTGTTGGTGGGGTTAGGAGCCGGTCGTTAGGAGACAGGAGAATTAAGAATGAGTAATAATTAATTAAATGGTTTATTTAGAGATTTTCTGCCAGTTAATCTGGCTCTCCCCTACTTGTGGTCATAAGAAAAAGTTATGAAAAAGTCAGAGATTCAAATTTTCCTAGCTCACGCTAGTGAGGACAAACCAGCAGTTTTGGCACTGCATGAGCGCCTCAAGCAAGCGGGATATAAACCTTGGTTGGATAAAAAAGACCTGATTCCGGGCCAAAACTGGCGTTCAGTCATCCCCAAGGCGATCGCAGATAGTCAACTGTTCATCGCTTGTCTCTCCCAACGCTCGATTGCTAAACAAGGATTCGTGCAGCGGGAATTTAAAATGGCCCTCAATCAATATGCTGACAGACCGCCCAATTCAATCTACCTCATTCCGCTGAGATTGGATGAATGCGATATCCCCGACCTGCGACAGGAGGAGTATGGCTTGAACCTGCGAGACCTCCACTGGCTTGATTATTGGGAAGAAGACGGATTTGAGCAACTAGAAAGAGCAATTACCTATCAATTCAAGCTTGAACCGGAAGAGCCAAAAAAACCCGTAATCGTCACTCCACCGTTATCAGTATTTAACTTTGAGATCGTGCGAGTAAATGCTAAGGGTGAGCAAATTAACAAAGAGTCGAAACAGTCCCAATATTTCAGCGAAGATTTGGGCAACGGCATCACCCTAGAAATGGTTGCCATACCGGGGGGAACATTCCTGATGGGAACGGAAGATGAGGAAATCGAAAAACTGGTTAAAAAATTTAATTGGGAAGGATTTAGAAGGGAAAGACCACAACATGAAGTAACTGTCCCACCCTTCTTTATGGGTAAATACCCCATCACCCAAGCTCAGTGGCAAGCTATCGCCGCAACCGCTAAAATAGACATCGACCTAGAGACAAACCCTTCTAAGTTCAAAGGGGATGAGCTACCCGTAGAAAGTGTCAACTGGTATCAAGCAACGGAATTTTGTAAACGACTATCAAGGGAAACAAAACGGGAGTATCGACTACCGAGTGAAGCGGAATGGGAATACGCTTGTCGTGCTGGAACCACCACCCCATTCTACTTTGGGGAAACCATTACGGGGGAATTGGCCAACTACGATGCCAGTAATACCTACGCAGAAGAAGCGAAGGGAGAATATCGACAACAAACGACTCCCGTGGGACAATTTCCCCCCAATGCCTTCGGACTGTATGATATGCACGGCAATGTCTGGGAGTGGTGCGCCGATACCTGGCACGATAATTATGACGGTGCGCCGAGGGATGGCAGTGTCTGGACAGAAAATGGGGATGATAATCGTTCTCTTCTGCGGGGCGGTTCTTGGTACGACTATCCAGATTACTGCCGTTCTGCTTACCGCAGCACCTACAACCGCCGCGACAACAACAGCATCAACCTCGGTTTTCGGGTGGTGTGCGGTGCTGGGAGGACTCTGTAGCAGAAAAGAATTTAAGAGCATGGTGTCAACAGACTTTTAAAAATTAGGTGGGCAATGCCCACCCTAATCTTAGGATGGCGGTTTGTAGGTAGAAGCAACGGATAATTCTTTTAATTGCTTCGCTGCCACTGTTGAAGGTGCAGAAGTGAGTAAACAACTAGCTTGCTGGGTTTTCGGGAAAGCAATCACATCGCGAATTGATTCTTCCCCCGCTAACAACATCACCAAGCGATCTAAACCGTAGGCGATGCCACCGTGGGGAGGGGTTCCGTATTCAAAAGCTTCTAACAAAAAGCCGAACTTATTATAGGCTTCCTCTGGGGATAGACCGATGGTAGCGAAGACTTTTTCCTGTACTTCCCGTTGATAGATCCGCAAACTGCCGCCACCGATTTCAATACCATTAAAAATCATATCGTAGGCTAGGGCGCGAGCGTGGGCTAGATCGTCTAAATCTTCGGGATTAGGGGCAGTAAAAGGGTGATGCAATGCTTCTAGGCGTTTTTCCTCGGCGTTGTATTCAAACATCGGGAAATCCGTCACCCAGAGGAGGTTGATTTTCTCCGGATCAATTAATCCCAATTGTTCCCCTAAAACTAAGCGTAGGCGGGATAGGGATTTATTGACTGTATCGGTATCTCCTGCCCCAAATAAGAGCAGATGCCCCGGTTTTGCGCCAGTCTTCTCGATTAAAGCCTGTTTTTGTGCCTCTGTCAGGTTATCTTTAATCGCACCAATGGTATCAAAATCGTAGTCTTCGCGCACGCGGATGTAGGCAATTCCCTTCGCACCCGCATCGGTGGCTTCTTTGAATAAATCCCCACCCGGTTTGATTCTGACGTTAGAAATCGCCTCGTTACCGTTGGGAATCGGTAAAACTTTCACCGTCCCACCACTAGCGATCGCACCTGAAAACACCTTAAATCCCGAATCGGCAAAAATCTCCGCCACATTGACCAATTCCAAGCCAAAACGGGTATCAGGGCGATCGACCCCATAGCGATCCATAGCCTCAGAATATGTTAAACGGGGCAGGGGCAGGCTTATATCGATATTTTTGACTTTTTTGAAGATATGAGCGATTAAAGCCTCATTGAGGGCTAAAATCTCGCTTAAGGAGAGAAAACTCATCTCCATATCCAACTGAGTAAATTCTGGTTGACGATCGGCACGCAGATCTTCATCGCGGAAACAGCGAGCGATTTGATAGTAGCGATCCATTCCCGACACCATTAATAATTGCTTAAATAGTTGCGGTGATTGGGGTAAAGCGTACCATTGGCCAGGGTTGACACGGGAAGGAACCAGATAATCCCGCGCTCCTTCGGGAGTCGATCGAGTTAAAATTGGTGTTTCCACTTCGATAAAATGCTGTTCATCTTCGAGAAAACGGCGCATTTCCTTGACAACTTGGTGACGTAGTTGTAAATTATGACTCATACGCTCCCGGCGTAGGTCTAGATAACGGTATCGCAAGCGCACATCTTCCCGGACTGATTCACTTTCGGAACTGGAGACGACAAAAGGCAATTGTTTAGTCACCCCGTTGAGAATCTCGATGCTAGTGGCGTAAATTTCGATTTCTCCGGTGGCAATGCGCGGGTTAAGGGATTCGGGAGGCCTTTGACTGACTGTTCCCGTCACCTTGATGACATACTCGTTTCTGACGGTTTCAGCGATGGGGTAGGAAGCGGGGGTTCGTTGGGGATCACTGACGATCTGGACAATACCACTGCGATCCCGTAGATCAATAAAAATAACGCCACCGTGATCGCGACGGCGATCGACCCAACCGAAGAGGGTGACACTTTTTTCAATTTCGATCGCGCTAAGGTCGCCACAGTAGTGAGTTCGCATAGTCTAACTAGAGAATTACTTATATTACGAATGTAGTATAGAAAGGATGTGGCCAGAAAAAAATCAGACGGCCTTGTTCATTATGCCGGTATTTTGTCGCTCTTGTCCCTTTGTTTAGAGTATTTTTATGGTCTCCTAAGTAGCTGGTTTTAATTAAATTGAAGATAGATTTTGGGTTCGATCCCCCCTGCCCCCCTTGATAAGGGGGGATCGGCACCCCCTTAATCCCTCCTGAATAAGAGGGCATCTGACAATTTTTAACACCTACCTACTTAGTCCTCAGCTATCGGCTTTTCGCGGATCGGCTATAATCAACAAGGCTCATCTAGCAGTTACCGATTTTCAACGATTAAAATCATGAATTCCTTAGAAAAAAAAATGGTGCAACTGTTAAGAGAACTCAGGGAAGATCACCATGTTTCAGGGGTAAAAGCGGAATTCGAGACGGAAGGAACCCGACTGACGGAAGCGATGCGGTTGAAAGAAATTAGTCTGAAAGCGGGGGTAGATTTTAATCTGAAAATCGCCGGTTGCGAAGCGATCAGAGATATCTTTGATGCGGTTAATTTAGGAGTCGATCGCTTGATTGCTCCCATGGTAGAAACAGCCTACGCTTTACAAAAATATCTGCGGGCAGCTAGGAGGGTTTTAGCTGATCAAGGGGTGGAAGATGTGGAGTTATTAGTTAATATCGAAACGATTACAGCCTGTGAGAATTTTCAGGAAATGTTGGCGATTCCAGAGATCAAATCTCTCCATGGTATCGTCATCGGACGGATGGATTTAGCCTGTTCTTTGGGATTAACTCGCCGGGATGTCAATAGCGAGCAAGTTTTAGATCTGGCTTTACCTTTGGCAAAAAAAGCTAAGGCTGCCGGTTTGACTGTTGCCATTGGGGGTGCGGTGTCACTGCATTCTTTACCGTTTTTCAAAATGTTCTGCCAAGGACATTTTGACCGCTTCGAGACGCGCAAAGTTATCTTTGATTGTCCCCAAGCTTTGGATAATTTTAGTTTAGCTTTGCCCAAGGCGATCGAGTTTGAATTACTCTGGTTAGAGAATAAAAAAAATTATTATGGTGCTATTGTTGGTGAAGATGAAGAGCGTTTAGAAATCTTGCATAATTTACTTTTTGGTTAAAGATATTGGTCAGTTCTATCGACCGCTTAAAACCTAGGCAGCAAAGTTTACAGATGTGGACTTATTATGAATAACTTCTCTTAATTAGGGTTGGCTGAAAAAGTTTTTCGTGGTTGCAGGGTCTGGGGTGTGGGGTTTAGAATGCTTCAATTTGCGCTTGATGTTTGTGCCGACAAGGCTATAATATTGATAGCACCTACTTTTGTCCTAAAAACAATGGAATTATCCACCAATCCCTTGACGTTTAATCAGAGAAATTATCAATATTGATACAGAAATCTTACAAACACTTTCGACAATGCCAGATTCTCTAAAGCACGAACTTCTGCACTATGCCAAGTATCTCATAGAAAACCACTCAAAGGAATATATGGAATGAATGCCTTCAAGGAAATCAACCCTTGTCACCGAAAAACTTTTCCAAGAGATTCCCCCTGAACCAAGAAAAAGCTTTACTTGTGACAAGGTCAATGAATTTTGTGGACATCAAGAGTTGAGGCAGAAATTGGGAGCAGATTTTTATTTTGCTACTCCTTATCATTCTTGTGCGAGGGGATTAAACGAGCCTACTAATGGACTATTAAGACAATTTTTTCCCAAGGAAACGAATTTGAAAATCCTTAAGCCAGAGGAAATAGAAAGAGCCGTAAATTTGATTAACAATCGTCCTCGAAAATGTCTTGACTATCGTACCCCGAATAAGGTATTCTATGAGACTAGATAAGACAGTGATTAAATCCAGACTTGAATTGGCCATGACCTCGGAACTATCGAAGCAATACGATCCTAAGATCACAGAAACGAAATGGCAGCAATATTGGGAAAATCAAGAAATATTTAGAGCAAACCCCGAAAAAGGCGGCGAAACCTACTGTATAGTTATCCCTCCTCCCAATGTTACCGGTAGTCTCCACATGGGTCACGCCTTCGAGAGTGCCTTGATTGATACACTTGTTCGCTACAAGCGCATGACCGGCAAAAATACCCTCTGGCTGCCCGGCACAGATCACGCTAGTATTGCAGTACAAGCCATACTCGATCGCCAATTAAAAGCTGAAAAAACCGACCGTTATCAACTAGGAAGGGAAAAATTCCTCGAACGCGCTTGGCAATGGAAAGAGGAGTCTGGTAGTACCATTGTTAATCAACTGCGACGCTTGGGGGTATCCGTGGATTGGACGCGGGAACGTTTCACCATGGATGAGGGACTTTCCCATGCTGTCCGTACTGCTTTTATCAAACTTTATGAGGACGGATTAATCTATCGCGGTCAATACTTAGTTAACTGGTGTCCCGAATCCCGGTCGGCCGTTTCCGATTTAGAGGTAGAAAACAAGGAAATTGAGGGAAATCTCTGGTATTTTCGCTATCCTCTCAGCGATGGTAGCGGTTATCTTCAAGTAGCCACCACAAGGCCCGAAACCATGCTCGGTGATACTGGTGTAGCTGTCAACCCGCAAGACCCCCGTTATCGCCATTTAATCGGCAAAACCCTCACTTTACCGATAATGGGGCGAGAAATCCCCATTATTGCCGATGAATTGGTGGATACTGAATTCGGTACCGGTTGCGTCAAAGTTACGCCGGCCCACGATCCTAAAGATTTTGAGATGGGTAAACGCCATAATTTAGCCTTTATTAATATCATGAATTTAGACGGCAGTTTAAACGAAAATGCCGGAATATTCGCAGGTCAAGATCGTTTTGTTGCCCGCAAAAATGTCGTTAAAAAACTCGATGAAGACGGCTTTTTAGTTAAGATTGAAGCCTATCGCCATAGCGTCCCCTATAGCGATCGAGGTAAAGTTCCCGTGGAACCCCTTTTATCTACCCAATGGTTCGTTAAAATTGAACCTTTAGCCACAAAAGCTTTAACCTGTTTAGATCAGGAAAACTCGCCCCGTTTTGTGCCAGAAAGATGGACAAAAGTTTATCGTGATTGGTTAGTTAAACTAAAAGATTGGTGTATTTCTCGACAACTGTGGTGGGGTCATCAAATTCCCGCTTGGTATATTATCAGTGAAACTAACAACGAAATTACTAACCATACTCCCTTCGTCGTTGCCCCAGATGAAACCTCCGCTTTAGCCAAGGCCAAACAGGAGTATGGAGAGGATATAATTATTCAACAAGACCCCGATGTTTTAGATACTTGGTTTTCCTCGGGATTGTGGCCATTTTCAACTATGGGATGGCCAGAAAAAACCCTTGATCTAGACACCTATTATCCCACCACAACCCTCGTCACCGGTTTTGATATTATCTTTTTCTGGGTGGCCAGAATGACGATGATGGCGGGCTATTTTACGGGACAAATGCCCTTTAAAGATGTCTATATTCACGGTTTAGTTAGGGATGAAAACGGCAAAAAGATGTCTAAATCTGCCAATAACGGCATCGATCCCCTAATTTTAATTGATAAATATGGAACCGATGCTTTACGATATACCTTAATCCGAGAAGTGGCAGGAGCAGGACAGGATATCAGTCTGCAATACAACCGTAAAACCGATGAATCGGAATCCGTAGAAGCTGCCCGAAATTTTGCCAATAAAATTTGGAATGCTTCCCGTTTTGTCATGATGAATCTGGAGGGAAAAACCCCAGAAGAATTGGGAGAACCAGTTTTAAAAAATTTAGAATTAGCTGATCGCTGGATTTTATCTCGTTATCATCAAACAGTGCAAAAAACTAGAGATTATCTAGAAAATTATGGCATGGGGGAAGCGGCTAAAGGTCTATACGAATTTATCTGGCGCGATTTCTGTGATTGGTATATCGAGTTAGTGAAAACTCGTTTATGGAAGGATAAAGAATCGGTTTCCTGCGCTACAGCCCGGCAAACTTTGGCTTTTATCTTGGCAGGGACATTAAAATTATTACATCCCTTTATGCCCCATATTACCGAGGAAATTTGGCATCATTTAACCCAAGAAAATCAGCAAGTTTTGGCTTTAGAAACCTATCCAATAGCCGATAGTTCTCTGATCGATCTAGACTTAGAAAATACTTTTGAGTTATTAATAGAAAGTATTCGGGTGTTGCGTAATTTGCGGGCCGAAGCGGGGATTAAACCGGGAGCAACGATCACGGCAATTTTACAGACAGAAAACAGCCAAGAATTAGCTATTTTGCAACGCGGACAAGTGTACTTAAAAGACTTGGCCAAGATCGAAAACTTAATTTTGACGGACAAAATAACCGAGGAAGTCAATCAAGCGATCGCCGGTGTTGTCGCTACGGTAGAAATCCTCATCCCCCTGTCCGGATTGGTTGATATATCGGTATTGGCTGGGAAATTAGCGAAAAATTTAGCTAAGGTAGAAGGGGAAATCAAGAGTTTGAGCGATCGCCTGAGTAAACCTAGCTTTGTCGAAAAAGCTCCAGAAGCTTTAATCCAAAAAACGAAGCAAGCTTTAGCAGAGGCCGAAAAACAAGCCCAAATTCTCCAAGAACGCTTAAAACGCCTGCATTAACGGAGGCAGGGGTAATCTTGGGGATTTTCCGAAAAATAGGGCAGTTTTCAGGCTACCCTAACCGGAAAATTAATCGCCAAAATGGGAGATAATCGCGTCGGCAAATTCGGAACATTTCAGGGGAGGATTAACGGGAGGTTCCATCAGACGCGCTAAATCGTAGGTAACTTGTCGATTAGCGATCGCTGCTGCGATGCCTTTTTTAATCAAATCGGCTGCTTCTTGCCATCCCATGTATTCCAACATCATCACCCCGGAAAGAATCACCGAACCGGGGTTAATTCGGTCTAAACCAGCGTGTTTAGGGGCCGTGCCGTGGGTTGCCTCAAAAATAGCGCAAGTATCGCCAATATTCGCCCCAGGTCCCATCCCTAAACCACCCACGATCGCAGCTGCTGCATCGGAAAGATAATCGCCATTCAGGTTCATGGTAGCGAGGATCGAGTATTCATCGGGACGGGTTTGGATCTGTTGGAAGATACTATCGGCAATGCGATCGTTGACCATAATTTTATCTTGCCACTGCCCATTGCCGTGGGTTTCCCAGATAGCATCGAGAACACTGGTAACTTCTTGACAGATTTTAGCTTTTTTCTCGTCCGTGAGGGCATCATAACCCGGTTCCACCATGCGGGCGTTATCTTCGATGCTCAGATCGGGGTTTTTCTCCTTATTGCTCAGGATCCATGATTCCATCTCGGTAACGCACACATCCCGGAATTCACTTTTAGCTAATTCATAACCCCAATCCCGGAACGCCCCTTCTGTATATTTCATAATGTTACCCTTGTGGACGAGAGTAACTTGATTTTTCGGTTTCGGTAAAGTCAGCGCTCGTTCGATCGCCCGGCGGACTAATCTTTGGGAACCCGTCTTACTAATTGGTTTGATCCCGATACCCGCGTCGAGGGGAATTTGTTTTTTACCGTGTTCGGGAGTGGCGGGAATTAGTTCGGTGTTGAGATAATTAATCAGTTTATCGGCGATTTCCGTGCCTTGTTTCCATTCGATGCCCAGATAGATATCCTCGGTATTTTCCCGATAGACGATGACATCGAGTTTTTCTGGGGTTTTATGGGGGGAAGGGGTTCCCGCATAGTAACGACAGGGACGAACACAGGCATAGAGGTCAAAAATTTGCCGCAAAGCCACATTCAGGGAACGAATGCCGCCACCGATGGGAGTGGTCAAGGGACCCTTGATGGCCATACCATATTCTTTAATCGCTGTCAATGTATCTTGGGGCAGATATTGATAGGTCCCGTAGATTTCGCAAGCTTCATCGCCAGCATAGACTTTAAACCAATGGATTTTCCTTTGACCACCGTAGGCTGTAGCGATCGCCGCATCGATAACTTTTGCGGTTGCGGGCCAGATATCGACTCCCGTACCGTCACCACGAATGAAGGGAATGATGGGATCGTCGGGAACTAGAGGTTTTCCCTCAGAAAAAGTAATTTTCGAGCCTGTTGTCGGTGGGGTAATTTTTTCGTAGCTCACAGTCATGGGCTTCCAGAAACGGTATTTATCTATACGTTGGCAGTCTAGCGCCGTCAATATCTATGCTCAGGGATTTTGGGTAATTTCTTAAAGATTCCCTTGCTGGCATCAACTTCGTACCTCACCATTAAGATAACTGCTAGAGCTAAGTAGCTGGTTATAATTAGGGTTTGCTGAATAATGGTAAAAACCTTACAGGAAAGGGCTTTTAGCTTGATTGAGAGCTTCCCAAATGCACTTAAATCTGCTAGAATCTCTTAAAACCCTTGCATCACCCTTGCATCACCCTTGCATCTTCTC
>NZ_JADBTB010000165.1:0-2583 GCF_020246405.1 Microcystis sp. M083S1 | reverse complement strand
TTACTTGGTCTTACTCTCCCTCCAGAAGCAGTAGCGGTATGCCCTACCGCCAAAATTCGTAAACCTTCATCTCGAATATTCTTAGCAGCATTGATGTCTCTATCGTGGGTTTCTCCACACTTAGGACATTGCCAACTACGAATATCTGGTTCTTCGGTTTGTCTTATGCAATGGACGAGGGTTATAAGGGATGGAACCCTTATAGAGAAAGGCATTTAGCGATTTTTGTCAATTGTTTTTGCTCTAGAGCGAACTAATCAATTAAGTCTCTTGCCAGATAAGGATTTAGTCGATTTATGCCCCCCTATCGAACCATACCAAGTAACGAAGAATCCACTTAATATACCTCAAGTTTCTGAGAAATTCCCCAACAGGGATTGCAATATCTTTTATTCTAGAGTAGAAATGCTTGATTGTCAGTAGCGGTTATTGCCATACAACAATCACAAATTTTTGTCTGTTACAATTTATACAAAATGCCCTGGGATTACCCCGACTGAAAACTCAAATCCGATTAGTGATCACTGATTACTGATCACTGATCACTGATTGCTGATAAGATTGTTACGAAAATATAAACACGAAATTCTATAGTTAGCCATGACCCAAAACGGAAGCTCGAAATCGATCGTTGTCTCTCCCTCGATCCTATCGGCGGATTTTAGTAAATTAGGAGCCGATATCGAGGCTGTGGATAAGGCAGGAGCCGATTGGATTCACGTTGATGTGATGGATGGTCGTTTTGTCCCGAATATCACCATTGGACCCCTGATTGTCTCCGCTATTCGTCCCTATACGAAAAAACCTTTAGATGTGCATTTAATGATCGTCGAACCAGAAAAATATGTGGCTGACTTTGCGAAAGCGGGTGCTGACATTATTTCTGTTCACGCTGAACATAATGCTTCTCCCCACCTCCATCGTACTCTTTGTCAGATCCGCGAACTCGGTAAACAAGCGGGTGTGGTATTAAATCCCTCCACTCCCCTAGATTTAATCGAATATGTGCTGCATTTGTGCGATTTAGTCCTAATTATGAGCGTTAACCCCGGTTTTGGTGGCCAGAGTTTTATCCCGGAAGTTGTCCCCAAAATCCGTCAATTACGCCAAATCTGCGATGAAAAAGGCTTGGATCCCTGGATTGAAGTGGATGGCGGCTTGAAACCGGCTAATACTTGGCAAGTTCTCGAAGCGGGTGCTAATGCGATCGTAGCAGGTTCGGCGGTATTTAATGCCCCCGATTACGCAGCAGCGATCGAAGGTATCCGTAACAGCAAACGTCCCCAACCTCAATTAGCCACGGTTTAATTGCCGCAGGGGTGGGTTAGCTGTTGATTAATTAGGGTCTGCTGAAAAAGTTTTTTGTGGGGACAGGGTGTGGGGTGTGGGGTGTGGGGTGTAGGTTTTTACTGATTCCCATCTGGTCAATTACCTAATTTTCAGAGAAAAAGTCCCGTAATTTTCCCCCAATCACTCCAATGGTAGGCACTTTTTCAGGGAAAAAAAGTCTAAAAGCCTTATCCAACAAGGTTTTTAGATTTATTCAGCAAACCCTAATTATCTTAGTATTCGCACTAACCCACTCTGCTGATTTGTTCTAAAACCTGCCGCCATAAACCCGAATTAGAGACGGCTAAAACTTCGCTAGAATCAGCTTTTAGGGGATTACCAGACCAATCGCTAATTATTCCGCCCGCACCTTCAATAATCGGGATTAAAGCACAAAAATCGTAGTATTTCAGGTCTGATTCTAGGATTACCATCGGCATGGCAGTGCAGCCAGTGGCTAACATCATATAGTTATAACAATCACCCCCAAAAGCGGTACGTTTGCAGACGGTTTGCAGCTGACGAGCGATCGCTTGTTGTCGTTCTGTGATAAACATTAAGGGAGTGGTGGAGGCTAAACAGGCATTTTTTAAGACAAGTTCCCGATCCTGACGATAGGGATTAACAATCATCCGGTTATTATAAAGACTCCCTTTTCCCTTCACTCCTAACCAGCGATCGCCTAAAATCGGTTGATCGACAATTCCTAAAATCGGTTGATTTTCTGCTACTAGGCCGATTAAAGTCCCAAAAATCGGTAATCCCTTGACAAAAGAGGATGTGCCATCGATCGGATCCAATACCCAATAACGACCACTTTGGGCGGGAATATTGGCTCCTTCTTCCCGAATAACCCCATCTTCGGGTAATTCTCGCCGAATAATCGCCACCATCGCCTCCTCAGCTTCTTGATCGGCGATTGTTACTATTGAGGAAACTTGCTCGAGTTTGGTCTCGGTTTCTAGATGGGGCTGCCGAAAATAGCGCCGGATAATCTCTCCAGAAGTGTCCGCTAATTGATGAGCTAGTTGGATAGTGCGATCGATATTCATGAGGGGAAACAATACAGCAGAATTTAGAAGACAGGAGACAGGAGACAGGAGTAGGGAGTGTGGGAAGTGGGGAGGTGAGGGATTTAGCGGAAATTTCCCTATCACCCTAAATCCCTATTGCCTCTTGCATAGTGCGAGCGATATTCATCAATAAAAGTTATCCATACAGGAAAACAATAATGTTTATTTATGGTAAAGGGGA
>NZ_JADBTB010000164.1:0-10590 GCF_020246405.1 Microcystis sp. M083S1 | reverse complement strand
ATCTCAACGGTACTGTTGGGCAAACAGAAACCGACCCAAACGCCTTGGGAGAGTCCGGCCTCTGGATTCTTAATGGAGACATTGAGAATCTAAGCTGTCTCGTTGAACAAGGAATTTCTAACAGCAATGTGGAAAGAATCCACCGTCACAGCGTAGCTTGACGGTGGGAGTATGTCAAATCACCCTATACTTGGAGGAATCTATCATGTCCATTCGTCTATACGTTGGTAATTTGCCCAAAGAATCCGTCGAGCGCGAAAAATTACAGGCGCTTTTTGCCGATGAAGGGGATACGATTACCACTAAAGTCATCAAAGATCGCAAAACTGGCAAATGTCGCGGTTTTGCCTTCGTTACCGTCCCTAGCGATGAACTAGCCGACCAGTTTATCGAAAAATACAACGGCCAATCCTTCATGGAAAACCCGATCAAAATCGAGAAAGCTCTCCCCCGCAGCAAGGGAGGTAAAGAAGAAGGAGAAGAAGCAGAAGGCACGGAGGCAAGCGTAGAAACCCCCGAAAAAGTCGAAAGACCGACTCCAAAACCGACGACAGCAGCACCGCGCAAATCCAGTGGTGGCGGCGGCAAAAAACGCAAGGCTGAACGGGGTGGCAGTAGTACCCCGAAAGTTACCAGCGATGGTGACGCTTTACAGCCAGATCCCCGTTGGGCCAATGAATTGGCTAAACTCAAGGAAATGTTAGCAGCTCAGGCCACTAATCCCTAATTCCATTGACAAGAGGGCAAGGGATAGCCGATAACTAAGAGGTTCAAAATATCGCTTTTAGGAATGTGCATCATGACAGCAATCGATCCGGTCATTCTTATGAAACAGGAGGTCGGGAAGGCCGCCGCTAATCTAGTTCAATCTAATTCGGTCGTGGGATTGGGAACTGGTTCAACGACGGCCTATGCGATCGAATATCTGGGCGCTAGACTGCAAAGCGGGGAAATCAGCAATATTGTCGGGGTTCCCACTTCTTTTCAAGCGCAAGTTTTGGCTAGGAAGTACGGAATTCCCCTCACTACCCTCGATGTCATCGTGAAGATGGATATCGCTATCGATGGGGCCGATGAGGTGGATCCCCAGAAAAATCTGATTAAAGGTGGCGGTGCTGCCCATACTCAGGAGAAAATTGTCGATAGTCTCGCCGATATTTTCGTCGTGGTAGTGGATGGCAATAAGCTGGTGGATAAGCTGGGATCGACTTTTCTTTTGCCGGTGGAAGTGTTACCCATGGCCATGACTCCGGTGATGCTGAAATTAGAGGCCCTCGGTGGTAAACCTTCTCTCCGCATGGGAGTGAAAAAAGCTGGCCCCGTGGTGACAGATCAAGGCAATTTAGTTATCGATGTTAAATTTGATAGTATCGATGATCCGGCTGATTTGGAAAGAACTATTAATAATATGCCGGGGGTTTTAGAAAATGGTTTATTTGTCGGGGTTGCTGATCTGATTCTCGTCGGTGAAATTATCGACGGTAAGCCGGTAGTCCGCGAGATTAGGTAGGATTAATTATTCTTAATCTAATAGTGAAACAGGCCGCAGGCCTGTTTTGTTATTATGGGTGTATACAGACAAAGAGCAAAATAAAGAGAGGCTATAGGCTAATAAAAAATATGTCCCTTTTTGACAGAAAATATCTGGGAAGATTGCAACCAACGGGACTCAAACGAACTGAGATGAGTGGTGGTAATTAAAGTTTGAAAACGGTCTTCGATCGCATCTAATAATTGATTTTGTCGTTCGATATCTAATTCCGCTAAAACATCATCGAGGAGCAGTAGGGGAGGTTCCCCGATAATCTGCTCTAATAACTGTAATTCCGCTAATTTCAAGGCTAAAACTAGGGTTCTTTGTTGTCCTTGGGAACCGTAGGATTTAGCGGGGTTTTGGTTAATTAAAAAATCCACTTCATCCCGGTGGGGACCGACTACCGATGTCCCTAGTTGTTTCTCTGCCAAACGACGGGTTTCAATCTTATCTAAAAAAGCCCTTTGTACCTCATTGACATCATCTTCTAGCCAAGGCACATTGGGAACATATTGTAATTCTAAAAATTCCGTTTTTCCGCTAATACTTTCGTGCCATTTTTGGGCTAAAGGAATTAATCTTTGCAGGACTCGCGCCCTTCTTCTCGTTACTCTTGAACCGGTTTCTGCTAGTTGTAAATCCCAGAGTTTTAGTTGGGATAAATCCGCATAAACTTTTCCCTCTAATTCCTGTTTACGAATCTCTTTTAAGAGGGCATTTCTTTGTCGTAAAACCTGATTATATTGCTGTAAAATATGAACGTATAGGGGTTCTAATTGAATTAATAAAGTATCTAACCAATCTCGGCGAGCTTCCGGACCACCGCGCACTAAATCCAGATCGAGACTAGAAAATTGTACCGCATTAATCACGCCCAAAAAATCAAGATGACGGCGCAGGGGTTGACGGTCACGGATCACGGTACGACGACCGGAAGAACGGAGAATTAAACTTAATTCTGATGCTCCATAAAGACGATTAACCCTAGCAAAAATTCTCGCCTCTGAGTCCGATTCTAGCACCAGATCCCGATCCTTGCTAACTCGATGGCTCTTGAGAGTGGCCAAAAGTTCGATCGCTTCTAGTAAATTGGATTTTCCTTGAGCATTATTGCCCAATAATATTGTTTTTTTGGACTCGAATTTTAGCAACTGTTCGGCATAATTTCTAAAACTGTGAAGGTGCAGGTGTTCTAGATACATTGCAAGTTGGGGGTTGGGGAATTATGAATTATGAATTGTGAATTATGAATTATAAATTATGAAGTGGGGTGTGGGGTGTGGGGTGTTGGGGGTGGGGGAGTGGGGAGAAAAAAGCTGATCACTGATCACTGACTCCTGATTGGGGAATTATGAATTATGAATTATAAATTATAAATTATGAAGTGGGGTGTGGGGTGTTGGGGGAGTGGGGAGAAAAAAGCTGATAACTGATAACTGATCACTGATCACTGATCATGGCAGAGGTTTGGGGTTAAGTGAATTTGCTATAATTCCCCTTGACAATCAATATTTTATAGTAGCTTTTACCTTGAAAATTCCTTTTTTGTCTTTAAAACAGATTGAAAGTCTATCTAAACTCGCTTTGATTGCTATATTCGCTTTTGATGCTCCTGTTTCCCTCGCAGGACAATTTCCCGATGGCAGAGTATTTTTTGAGAGTTCTCCCACTCTGGTTAATTTCTTCGCTACTTTCCAATCCGTGCGTGCTTGGGGAGCAAAATACTATCTTACCATCGCTCTGCCGCCGTCTCTCGGGGCGCCCTTGGGTAAAGTAACCATACAACAGCAGCCTAATATTCAAACTATTGCTTTTCTTGTTGATCAAACCTTTGCTTTTCTTGGCGATCGCAATCAGCGAGGCGAAAAATTAACCCTAAAATCCACTACCTTTGACCCCAATACTCAGACGATTACGGTCATTTTTGATCCTCCTGTCCCCCCTGGTAATACCGTTTCCATCGGTCTGAAACCAGTACGAAATCCTGATTATGGTGGTGTCTATCAGTTTGGAATTACTGCTTATCCCCCCGGAGACAATTCTCCCGGATTAGCTCTAGGAGTCGGACGTTTAACAATTTACGATGCTGGCGATCGCTGGTAGGCTGTTCCGCGTCTAAAAACAGTAATCAGTAAACAGTAAAAAGACAGTAGGAAACCTCAGTTCCCTGACTTCGTTGTACATTTGAAGTCAGGGATTAAGCGTTTGCTTGACCCAAATTCGGAATTGTTTTAATGCCATTGCACTACCGATTTTTTGACTATTTTGTAGCGTTTCTGGAATTTTTTCTATTAGATTAAATTGAGAAAATAGTCGGCTTTGGCAAGATTCAACGTATTCTGATCCTTGCAAAACATTGATTTCCAGTCTCTCCCCATCATATCGCCACAATTCAGGAACACCCAATCGCTCATAATTATTAAATCGAGTTCGCTTAGTGATATCAATTTCAATTGCTAAATCGGGAGGGGGATCAATAGCCAGATCAAGTCGCTTTTTTCCCCTAACGGCAGCACAATTTCCGATATAAAAAGACTCATCTGGTTCTATTCCTTGATCCATTTGTTGATTTTTAAAGGTTGTTGATCCGGCGGGTTCATAGTCTAACTCTAATTCATCCAGGAGAACTTTAACCAAATCCCCGATTAAAACTTTGGTGTTTTCATCAATAAAAAGAGGAGTCATTGCTTCTAAAGTTCCCTGACTATAAGATAGACGAATTGACCGTCGCTCTCCCAATTCGTCAAGAATTTTTTCATAATCTTGCCAAGTGAGTGAAGTTAACAACAGGCGGTCGCCTGGGGTAACAGTTAGTTGTTTTAATGCTAATAACATCAGAATTTGTCGCCTAAGTTGTTATGATTGGGCGGTTTAGTCAGTATTTAACTTTTTTCTACCTTAGACTATATATAGCAGTTTTCATCAGAATGAGGCATGGGCAAGGGGCTTAAACTCTTTGTTGGCAAAACTTGTCGATACCTCAGTAACGTGAAAAGCTCTATATGCAAACTGAAAACTCCAATCTGATCACTGATCAAGGAGAACTTCCCACCCGTCTGAGTTTTAGAAAAATTTAACTTTGTTCAATCCATGAACATCTGTTCAGATGTTATACTAAAGTCAGTAAAGAAGTTCAGAGGTAGTAACCATGATCGCTGTCACCACCATGAAATGTGCTTGTGAATCCTGTACGTGTCAAGTATCGATCGCCGATGCCATCAAAGAAAACGATAAATACTACTGTTGCCAAGCTTGTGCCAATGGTCACGTTAACGAGAACGAGAAAGGCGGTGGACACCCGGGCTGTTCTTGCAGTCAAATTTAGTTATTGGGGAGAAGGGGACAAGTATCGGCATGGAAGATTCGAGCGATACCTCCCTTTCTCAACTTTCCCTTAATAACCGATCAGGAAAAAATATGGCCCTAGAGAAAATAGCACCGGTTTGTGGGGAATCCCATCACCAAGAGGCGAAATTCCAGCACTTGCAGGGATTAGAAATCGAAAAAGCCCAAAAAATGGCCGAATTTTTCAGCCTTTTGGGGGATGCCAACCGCCTAAGAATTCTGTCGCTTTTAGCCAAACAAGAATTATGTGTTTGTGACTTAGCCGACGACTTAGGGATGAGTGAATCGGCCGTATCGCACCAGTTAAGAACCCTAAGAGCCTTAAGATTAGTTAAATACCAAAAACAGGGACGGAGAGTCTTTTATCGTCTTGCCGATCACCATGTTCTTGACCTTTATTACGCGGTCTCGGAACATTTAGAAGAGCCAGCGGACGAGGATTAAAACAGTCCCAAAGCGGGTAAAACAAACTGTAAGAGCAGAGAACCAATCCCCTGCACCATTTGGTCTAATTGAGCGTTGCCACCACCTTGTTCTTGCGGTTTTAGGGCGATTTCCATGCCTTTAATAAAATTCTCTGCCGCTTCGTAACCGGGGGTATTGCCTTGGCGTTGAAAGAGAGTCGAAGCCATTTGAGCATCCTGGGCCGCTAGAGCATTTTGTCCCAGACGATAGTGAGCCATGGCCCGGGCCAGATAGGCTGGAGCATATTCTGGGTTGATTGTCAAGGCCTTATTAAAATTTTCTATAGCGGCGCTGGTGCGTCCCTGTTTTCCTTCCACCATCCCTAGTCCGTAGAATAGTTCAGGAGTACCGGCACTACTGGGAATTCCCACCGCACCCTGCACGTATGCAGTGTCTAGTTTAGTGTTTTCGAGGTTAGCATTATTGAGATAAGCGCCTCTTAAATCCGCACCCGTCAAGATTGCTCCGGTTAAGTTCGCTCCAGTCAGATTAGCACCAAAAAGAGAGGCTCCGGTTAAATTAGCACCACTCAGATCCGCCCCACTTAAATTAGCTTGACTAAGATTAGCACCGACGAGATTGGCCCCATTTAATTTTGCCCCGACTAGATTCGATTGCACTAACCCTGAACCGCTCAGATCGCATTGGGGACATTTTCGGGTGGATAATAATTGCTGTAGGTGGTTTAAATCTTCCGTCTGACCAACTAGGGAGAAGTTAAGGGGAAGACTGAGCGCGAGGGTTAGGGCGATCGATTTGTACATAGTTTAAAATAACTCTATTTATTATTACTGATAATAACCATTCGATCGGGGCTAATCGCTGAACTAGATTCTACTTGAGAAATCAGCCCTTGTCCAGTAAAATAGAAGATTAGAGGCTCTTAACGTCAGAAGAAGCGACAAAATCGAGATTTGTTACCTTTTCAACAGCAGGTTTTTTAAAGGAATTTCCCTATTTCATAATGACTACTCTACACGGTAATTGGCTGATTGGTTCGCAGGATAGTGTTTTTTTTCTTTGGGGTGAACAGTGGCAAGGGAAGGAATTAAGTGAAACAAAGGAAAATCATCCTTTTTGTCTAGAATCTGGGGCATTAGCCCAATTTATCGAGAAATTTTCTCCTCAGCTTGACTGCTATTCTCCAGAATCAATCAAGCTCAGTTTGCCTAGTTATTCTCCCCCTAGGAAAAAATATTTTTTACCGCTGCTGTCGGGGCAAATTCTCGAACCCTCAACTAAATCCTTGTCTTGGCAACCATGGCAGATATCGGGATTAACTTTTTCTGCGGGGATGATAGTGCGGTTATGGGAAAAATTGCCCCTAGCTAAGGCCGAATTTATCGGCAATGATCTACGATTTTGGCTGTATTTGCACCGTTGGAGTTTAGATTTATTAGCAAGAGGGAAATTTTTAGCGGGAATAAATCAGGGTGAAAGTTGCTGGTATCCCCTGCTAGATAGTACCATCGATCGCACTCGTTTAGCTAAGTTTATCCAAACCATCCCCCCGGTCTGTCTTGCCTATCAAGAAAATAGCGAACCACAAACAATTATTCTCGATTGCTTAAAAAATATTGTCGATGCTCGTTTGCGACAAAAGATAGATAGTACTGTTAATATTTCGCCGTCATTGATGGTAAAACCTTGGCTACAATCTTTAAGCGGTGATCATCGTGAGATTGCCTTAGAAGCCAAGAATTTACAGCGCCTAGAAAATGCTTATAATAACTGGGTGTTTCCTATCCAAGAAAGTTTAGTTAATGGCAATAATCGCCAATTAATCGAGAATCAATACCGTGTCTGTCTATCCTTACAACCTCCCAGTTTAGGGACAGCGTGGAAACTCACCTATTATTTACAAGCGTTAGATGATCCCGAATTTCTCATTAGTGCCAAGTTGATTTGGTTAGAGGGCAAAGAAAGTTATCATAGTTATCAAAGAGTTGTCAATAATCCCCAGGAAATTCTCTTAAAAGGATTGGGATTAGCATCGCGATTGTACGAACCGATTAGAATTAGTTTAGAGCAGAGACACCCGGAGGAATGTTCTCTTGATTCGATCGAAGTTTATCAGTTTATTCGCTCGATCGCTTGGCAATTGCAAGATCAGGGATTAGGGGTAATTTTGCCAACGGGTTTAACTGCTGGTAGTAATGAACAAAGATTAGGAATTAAGATTGCTGCCACTGTCACTCCCAAAAAAGGAGAAAGATTAAGTTTAACCAGTTTGTTAAACTTTCAGCTTAAATTAGTGGTAGGGGAACAGGAAATATCGAAAAAAGATTTTGATAAGTTATTAGAGAAAAAATCGCCAGTGGTGGAAGTGGGAGGCAAATGGTTAATCCTACAACCTACGGATGTCAAAGCAGCTCAGGCAATTTTAAATAATACCATCGCTCCCCTTAATCTCTCGGTGGAGGATGCCCTGCGCTTGAGTTCAGGAGATAATAATCTAATTGCTAAACTGCCGGTAGTTAATTTCCAAGCGGAGGGAGCATTAAAGGAATTAATTGATAATTTAAATAACAATCAAGGGATTCAATTAATCAACCCACCGCGAGAATTTCGGGGGGAATTACGTCCCTATCAAATCAAGGGAGTTAGTTGGTTAGCTTTCCTAGAAAAGTGGGGTTTAGGTGCTTGTTTAGCCGATGATATGGGTTTAGGAAAAACCCCGCAATTAATCGCTTTTTTACTAGCATTAAAAGAAGAGGATATGTTAGTTAACCCCGTGTTAGTGGTTGCTCCCACTTCTGTGGTTAATAACTGGGAACATGAATTAAGAAAATTCGCTCCCAACCTGGCGGTTTTTGTGCATCATGGCGAAAAAAGATTAAAAGGCCAAGCTTTTGCTCAAGAGGTAAAAAATAAATCGGTTGTTATTACCAGTTATCCTTTAATCTATCGCGATCTGTCCAGTTTAGAAGCAGTACAATGGCAAGGTTTAGTTTTAGATGAGGCTCAAAATATTAAAAATTCTACGGCTAAACAATCCCAAGCAGTGCGAAAAATACCCGCAGGATTTCGGATTGCCTTAACGGGAACTCCCGTAGAAAATCGCCTGACGGAATTGTGGTCAATTTTGGATTTTCTCAATCCCAATTTTTTAGGAACTCAAACATTTTTTCAGCGTCGTTTTGCCCTTCCCATTGAAAAATACGGCGATCAAGAATCCCTGCATAATTTACGTTCCCTTGTCCGTCCCTTTATTTTACGGAGATTAAAAACCGATAAAAATATTATTGAAGATTTACCAGAAAAACAGGAAATGAATATTTTTTGTGGTTTATCGAAAGAACAGGGACAACTTTATCAACAATTAGTCGAGACAACGCTCCAGAAAATTGAAGAAACTCAAGGAATTCAGAAACATGGATTAATTTTAACCTTGCTAATGCAACTAAAACAAATTTGTAATCATCCCGCACATTTTTTGAAAGAAAATAGTTTAGAAACCAGTCAAAGATCGGGAAAATTATTACGTTTAGAAGCCATGGTAGAGGAAGTGATAGCAGAAGGCGATCGAGCTTTAATTTTTACACAATTTGCCGAGTGGGGAAAACTCCTACAAACCCATCTCCAGAAAAAATTAGCCGAGGAAATATTATTTCTGTCCGGTTCTACCAAAGCAAAAGATCGGGTAGAAATGATCGAGCGCTTTCAAAATGATCCCCAAGGACCAAAGATTTTTATTCTCTCCCTGAAAGCAGGGGGAACAGGATTAAATTTAACCCGCGCTAATCACGTTTTTCATATCGATCGTTGGTGGAATCCGGCCGTAGAAAACCAGGCCACCGATCGCGCTTTTCGCATCGGACAAAAACGCAATGTTCAGGTACATAAATTCATCTGTACGGGAACCCTAGAGGAACGCATTAATGAGATGATCGAAAGCAAGAAACAATTAGCGGAACAAACCGTAGATGCTGGGGAAAATTGGTTAACAGAATTAGATACCGATCGCCTGCGAGATTTATTATTATTAGATCGATCGGCAATTATTGATGAAGAAGAAACCGATTAGAAGCGAACCACCTGATAAACCGTGGAACCATTCTCAAACAGGGGCTGATAGTAAATACCGCTGCAATTGTAATAAAGCGTATTGTCAGCCGTAATTGTGGTGCAGCCGTCGGGAAGATAGGTGACAATCGCACCGATGGGAGGGGCCACCACCGTGTAGGAACTACCGCTAGGCTGAAGATAGATGCCGTCCGAGTAAATGTAGGAAGTAGAACCCACATAGACGGTATTGTAGTAGGGGGGGAGAGTAGCGATCGCTGAACCGATGACTAAGCCGGTGGTCAAACCCACCCAACCCCAACCCGGGGGGACGTAATAACCGCCACCGTACCAACCGCCACCACGCCAGTAACCATTGCGATTATCGTCAATAAAGTTTTGACGGTTCTGTTGGCGATCGCTAACCTGCTGCTGCCGTTCACCCTGTCTTTCGCTGCGTTCCCCTTGACGGATATCGGTTCTTTCGCTGCGTTCCCCCTGCCGTTCACCCTGTCTTTCCGTGCGTTCCCCTTGACGGGTTTGTTGACTGGTTTGCTGTTCCCCCTGTCTTTCCGTGCGTTCCCCTTGACGGTTTTGTTGACTGGTTTGCCGTTCCCCCTGTCTTTCCGTGCGTTCCCCTTGACGGTTTTGTTGACTGGTTTGCCGTTCCCCCTGTCTTGCGCTGCGTTCCCCTTGACGGTTTTGTTGACTGGTTTGCCGTTCTCCCTGTCTTCCAGAAAAATCTCTAGAGGGTTGGGAACGATTACTAAAATTCCCTCGGTTTTGCAGATCACTACTGCGGTTAACCCGTGGGGAAGCTCCACCACCGCCACGACTACCACCACCACCGCCACGACTACCGCCACCACCGCCACCGCGAGCGTCCACATAATCCGTGATCAGTAAACTTGTACCCAAAAGGAGGGCGGCAAGAACACATAAGTTTTGACGTAAAGATCTTTTCATAGCTCGGACTCCTTGATTTTTTTATTCGCCTTGGCTGCTTATCTTCCCAGATTATTTTCTGCAAGCGTTGGACGGTTTCTGGTGCAAAAAAACGCTCTCCTGTTTCTAGACACACTCTGGCGGGAACATCTTCGATAAGTAGGTAGGCGTTAAAAATTATCAGACACCACCCTGATCAAGGGGGGACTAAGGGTAGGGTTGATTCATGAATCAACCCTACTATGAATCAACTCTAGGACTAAGGGGGGATCGAACCTAAAATCCATTTTTAATTT
>NZ_JADBTB010000163.1:0-9311 GCF_020246405.1 Microcystis sp. M083S1 | reverse complement strand
CCAATACCTGCAAATTGTTAGTCGATAGGCCTAAATTGACATTAATAGACGCGGGAGATGCTGCCCCGGAAGCATCAATTGTATTGTTGCTAAATCCAGCGTTGGCAATGATAGTTTCAACTTGGAACAGTTGATCTGTGGCTCCACCGCCTTTGAGAACAGAGCCAGTCGGTAGCAGGATAATGCTGCTGCCAAAACTGCCGTAATTGGCCACATCAGTCCCCGTACCACCATTAAAAAAATCACTGCCTAAACTGCCAAAAAGAGTGTCATTGCCAATTTCCCCTGAAAGATAGTCATCCCCACTACCGCCGTCGAGGAAGTCATCACCATCACCACCATTAAGGACATCGTTACCGCCTAGCCCAAAGAGTCTGTCGTTGTCAACACCACCCTCAATGGTGTCTGCGAGAGAGTTACCCGTGAGCGTGTCATTGCCCGTCAAGCCCAGAATTGTCCAGTTATCCACAGCTAGTGCCGTGAAAGAGTTGAGGCCTAAGAAGTCGATGTAGGTTTGAGGCATATTACGACAGTTAATGTCAAGAAATGTTAATGTAAAAATATTAGTAGTTTAGTTAAGTTTTGTAAATCCCTTAATAAAACTTAATATTTGTTCGTGGAAACACCCTATCCCGACGACGGGTGCATCTCATACTGGCGAAAATAGCCACAATCGGCAATTATCGGTGACTCTCATTTAATACACATATACTAACAAGTACCTGTAAGCATCTCACCAAAAAGCTAATGTGCGCTGGCGTTTGGGGACGGCACTCTGATCACAGTCTTCTCCTCCCCAACGGGGGTTGGGAGGTAGAATACCGCAAGGGCTTGGATTGAGCGATAAAATCGGAAGTAATAAGTAGGTGGCTGTTAAAAATTGTCAGACACCCCCTGATTAAAGGTAGGACTGATTCATTCTCCGAATCTAATTCTTTTGTTGCTACCTTTAATCGCTTATGAGGTAAGCAAAGCACGACGTTTTGAAAAATTTTCAGATATTTATTCCGAGAAATCGACTAAAAACTTTGCCAGATAAGGATTTGAGAGAATGACATTTGAGAGAATGAAACGACCCTACCTGATCAAGGGGGGCAGGGGGAATCAAAGACAAAATCTATCTTCAATTTAATTGAAACCAATTACTTACTAATATCATTTTTCAAAAGTAATGAGAGACTTAGTTGATCATTTCAAAGCGCAATTGCTCTCTGAAAAGGGAATTTCGCTCTCAGATGTTAGTCACGATTATTGAAAATTGGTATAATCTAGGAGAAATTTTGACTTTCTTATTCTATTAATATGCCAACTTATCCTGATATCTCCAGTCAAGCTTTTAAACATCCCCTAGATCAGCAGGCTGAACAGGCATTAAGATCAGTTCCGGGGTTTGACTTATTAGCGAAAAGTTTTTCCGAATATCTCTATGAACGTCCCCAGCAAATTTTATTGATGGGCAATGATCTAAAAGTCGGCCCGCGTCAATACGCCACTTTATACGGTATCTATCGCCAATGTCTGCGGGATTTAGATATGTCCCCAGAACCGAATCTTTATGTCAGTCAAAACCCTTCAGCGAATGCCTATTCTTTGGGTTCTGAACATCCCTACATTGTCTTTAATACTGCCCTTTTAGACCTCTTAGATGAAGAAGAAATTCGGGTAATTCTTGCCCACGAATTAGGACATTTAAAATGCGATCATAGTATTTTAATTCAACTGTCTTTTTGGGTGATGGGGGCGGCTAATTTGCTTGGAGACATCACCTTAGGACTAGGAAAAGCCATTACTACTGGTCTAGTTTATGCCTTTTATGAATGGCGAAGAAAAGCCGAATTATCCGCAGACAGAGCCGCTTTATTAGTTACCGATGATTTAAATTTAGTCCTGAGAACTTTAATGAAATGTGCAGGAGGAAGTCAAAAATACCTGCATGAATGCAACTTAGAAGAATTTATTCGCCAAGGGGAGGCCTACCGACAATTAGACCAAGATAACTTAAACCAGATTTATAAATTTATCATTTATAATGGCGGTAATGGTTCCTTTTTAACCCATCCTTTTTCCGTAGAAAGAGTGCATTATCTACAGGAATGGTTTAACTCGGAATCCTATCGTCAAATTCGCCGGGGAAACTATGCCAAAACAGGGGTAAAAAGCTCGATTAATGTTGATGCTAATGATAGGGAAAGCGAAAGATTGCAGCGACAAATAGCAGAACTACAAGCAGAAATTGAACGGGCAAAAAGACAAAGAAACCCTGAATAATCTATACGAAGGCAGGAGACAGGATTCAGGAGATTGCCTTTATTTATTCTCCCTTCTCCCCACACCCTACACCCCACACCCCACACCCCACACCCCACACCCTTTACTGATCACTGAAAATTCTCTTGTCTGTGTTTTGCCGATTTGGTGAGTACAATAGAGGTATCGGGGACCGAGAATGGCAATTCTCCCTACGATGATCCATAAACACTTACCCCCACTCTCTCTTTTTTGTTCTACTGCCCATGCTCCAAGATACCCAATCCATTCGTTACTATCAAAGACTAACCGATGACATGGTGGATCTTTGGCACCGTGGCTCCCGTTTTGATGAGATCCGGCTATATGTAGAAGGCTATTTAGCCTGTTTACGCGATTCTAGTTCCATAGAACCCTATCTAATTCATCGTCTCGAAGAAGAAATATTTCGTTTTCTGCGAGATCCTTCTAATTTTGAATATCTCTCCCCCCAAACCCAAACCCAAACTGAGGCAGATTATGGCTATTATTAACCTTTACTCTTGCCTCATCTCCACAAGCAATTTAAATGCGCGGACAGCTGATCAGGACAATTGGGGATTTTTACGAGAGATTTACTGAGCTTGACAGGAACGAGATTGGGTCATCTGTAGAACAATAGTATCGATCGCTTTCACCAGGGCCTGTCCGGAAACCCGTTGATTATTAACGATAATGCTAAATAACATCGGTCCTTGGTTGGGGTGTTCTAGATAACCCGATAGGGCCCGCACACCGGTAAGAGTGCCGGTTTTAGCGTAAACTGTGCCAGTGGCGGCCGTCTGACGCATCCGGTTTCTCAGGGTGCCACTAATTCCCGCCACAGGTAAGGAAGCATAGAAAGTATCGCGATTAGGAGAATAATACATCACCCGCAAAATTTCCACGATCGAGCGGGGAGTAGCGGTATTACGGCGGGATAATCCCGAACCATCGGCTAAACGAAAACCACTGGGATTGATGCCCAATTGTGCCAAGATGGCAGTAACATTTTTAGCACCGCCGATAAAGCGAAAAAGAGTGTCAGCGTAGAAATTATTACTTCTCTGATTAGTGATATTAACCCAATCGCGCAGGGATTTTTTCTGAATTGTCGTTTCCGGGTTCATCACCTGTAAAGCGGCAGCCGTGGTAAATAACTTTGTATTAGAAGCGGGGATAAAATAGCGATCAGCGTTATGACTATAAATAACTGTTTGGCGATCTATAGATTCGATTAATATACCCCACTGATTGGGAGCTTGACCGATAATTTTATCGATATTTGCCCCGATCAATTGAGTACAGGTATTATCGATGTTATTGTTTTCTGGCGGGGGAACGTATAATTCTATGGATTCGTTCGACGAGGAAGGAGGGGGATAAACGGAGAGATTAACTTGAGCGATGCTAGGGTAGGCCAAAGCGATAGTGGCTACACTGGCCACTGTCAGGGAATTGAGGCAGTTGAGGAGTTGTTTCATGCTGTGTTTGTGTAAGAGTCTGGTTTCCGTAAGCGTTCGCCCTATTGTACCAGTTGCCGCTCAAGTGTCAACGTTACCTTTCTAACAGATTTTAGCGGCTAATTCACACCAATGCCAGAGAAGAAAGCTTGTCATAGCCCGGAACTGCACTGATACCGCTTCTCAAGACCGTTTGGAATTTTTCTGGGTTCCAAAATCGTGCTATTTTGATACTGTTGACATTGCTGATGACAATTTGGGGATAATAGAAGCAAAGTCTAGGAAAAGGGATGTAAAACCCATGTATTCTGTCTCAGATGACTCCAAAACAATGACGAATACCAGCCGTCAAACTGTTCTAGAGACGTTAAACTTACAAAAAACTTATCGGACGGGATTCTGGTTAAATAAGAAAATCGAATCCTTGAAAAACTGTACTTTAATTGTCCATGAGGGCGAAACCTTTGGATTATTAGGCCCGAACGGAGCCGGCAAAACCACGCTCTTAAAAACCCTTTTGGGGATTGTCCGACCCACTTCCGGACGGGCCTTGATTCTCGGTCAACCAATTGGCGATCGCTCGGTCAGGCAACGCATCGGCTATCTTCCCGAAAATGCCTACTACTACGACTATCTCACCGGCTGGGAATTCCTACAATTAATCGGCGGCATTTTTAAGATTCCCTCTTCTGTGCAGAAAAAACGCATTCCTGAATTATTGGATTTAGTGGGATTAGACCGCAAAACTGCCCAGAAAAAACAATTGCGTCAATATTCTAAGGGGATGATGCAACGGATCGGTATAGCTCAAGCATTAATCAATGATCCCGAATTAGTCTTTCTCGATGAACCGATGTCGGGACTCGACCCTATCGGTCGCTATCAGGTGCGAGAAATTATTCAATCCCTCAAACAACAGGGGAAAACTATCTTTTTTAACTCTCATATTCTCTCCGATGTGGAACAAATTTGCGATCGCATTGCCCTGTTAGCTCGGGGAGAATTACTCTGTGTTGGTTCCCTCGACCAAATTCTCGGTCGTGCTGATGTCTATCAGGTGATTGTTCAAGGTGGTAGGGAGGATCAACTACAGCAATGGATACTCGGTTTACATTGGCGCGATAATTTTTGGCACGGACAATTACAGGGAGAACCCGATGCTTTTCTGGCTGCCCTGTCTAGTATGGATGCTCGCTTGATTAGTCTTAATTTAGCTCGTGCTTCCCTAGAAGAATTTTTTATCGACCAATTACGTCAGCGCGGTATGACCTCTAGTCAATAGGCACTCTCGGAGCAAATCCGTTTTTAATAGTAGCCCAGAAACATTCTCTCAGATTTGGTCAGGATTAATGCCCAATTCCCGCAGTTTCTTGGCTAATCTTTCCGCTCGTTGTTTTTCCTCGTTATAGCTGGTGAAAGCTTGTCCATCGGGATAAAAAAGCAACATTTCTGGTTCCCCCAACTGAAAACGAATGCCTAAACGGGGACTAACCCAATGATCAAGGGTGTCAAGAATTTCTAGCTGATTTTCGCCTCTTATCCAACCACTGGCATCGTTTTTATGGGGATCATAAAGATAATACTCCTCGACCCCATAACGGTCATAAAATAGCTGTTTTTTGGCCATTTCCGTGAGGGTGTTACCCGGAGAGAGGATTTCAAAAACCACCTGGGGACTAATGTTATTTTCTAGCCATTGTCGATAGGAACCTCTTTCCCCTTTTTGTCTCCCAAAAACCACCATGATATCCGGCGCTTGACGCAGTTTATGATCATTTTCCACGGGATACCAAAGTAAATCCCCCGCAACAAAGACATCAGACTGCTCGCGAAATAGCCAGTCTAAATTAGTTTTAATTGTTGTGATCCAACGAAATTGCTGGGTATTATCGGCCATGGGTTGACCATCGCTATCGGGGTAGATAATTTCAGTAACGTTAGTTTTATCTAGTTGTGAAACCATAGGACTAAGTTAAAAGGGAAAAATATAATTATATAATAGCGGGCATTTGTATTATATGGCAATTCGTCGGCTGGGTTAGCAAGGCCTAAGCGACCATCTCTTGACAAATCGCATTAATTATATATTACTCTATCTCGCTCCATACTGATATTTTTCTGAAGCTAGAAGGGTATATTAAGAGAGATTCCGAGGCTCTTCTAGGTTGTGTGTGATAAGTTTAACTTACTATATGATCGATCAATCTTTGTGTCCTTTGTGTCTTTGTGGTTCGTTCCATCCCCTCGCTAGGAGGAATGTATCTTAGAATACATTTTACCTACCAAATCCAAGAGAGCCGATTCTGATCAACGGTTATTGAGATAAATCTATTATGCTTATTTACTTTATTCATGGAGTGGCCACAAGAGATGCTAGTTATGCCAATAAATTAATCAAACTAATTGAAGAAGAATGTAAACGCAAAAATCAGGCGATTCCCTACTGTTATGCAGGTTTTTGGGGAAATGTTCTCAAAGGAACCGAAAAGTTATGGCGAGATATCGAGCAAGAATTACAGACACAAAAACAGAAAAATAGTAATTTTAATCCCGAACAATCCTTTCGCTATCAAAATTTTAGAAAAGAGTATTTATCTTATTTTATTGGTGACGCATTTACCTATTTAGGCAGCGATCGAGGAACCCAAATTCGCCGCATTATTGCCGATCAATTAATCGATCTTATTCAAGCTTATCCCCGGGAAACCGAATTACATATAGTCGCCCATTCTTTGGGTACTGTAATCCTTTGGGATCTGTTATTTTCTGAGCGTTTTGATCCTAAAGATCCCGCTCATGAAATTCGTGATCTTATCGGTAAAGAGCGGGGCAAAGTTTCCCTATCTAGTGTAACAACAATGGGTTCACCGATCCCATTTTTAAATCTAACTCTAGGCATTGATACTAATCAAATTGAAAAATTTATTACCCAGCATCAAGGCCAGCGTTTGCTCTGGAATAATCTGATCAATTCCTCCGATATTATCGCTTATCCAATTCGTCCTCTTTTTGATTCTATAACCGATGTATCCAAGATTTTAATGAGCGATTATTATCTAGAAGCGACTGGCAATATTTTTGATTCTGTAGAAATTGCTGCCGTTGTCTTAAATTCCCTTAATGCTCATACCTATTACCTAACATCAGATAAAGTGGCTAAAAATATAGTAGAGACAATTTATTTTAATCAGCACGATTATAATCATGGCAATAGTTACAGTGATAACACCTGTGTTGAGCTTGCCATAGAAAGAATAGCTAAAATATCTGGAGTGACTAAAGATCTGGCAAAAATGAAACCTTTAAAAGAAAAAATATTACTAGAAGGTAAATTTAAAGATGCCAGTGGTTATATTTATTTAAGCTCAGATTTATATCGTGTTCATCATGTTTATATACAGGACAATCATCAAAATATCGTATATGCTGTATATGTGGGCTGGATTCATGTAGAGGGACTGAAAAATTCTGTCACCGAAATCATCAGACAGCTATGTTATGTCAACGATGAAGCAAAGAATAGCTAATAGCTGCGCTATACTGCCATTATTGAGATTAAGCCAGCATTTATGAGTCAATCCCCCCGTATTCTAGCACTCGATTTTGATGGTGTTCTTTGTGATGGCATGATCGAGTATTTTCAGATTAGCAAACGCACCTATGAAACCCTTTGGCCGGAAATAATTCCCGAGGATTTTTTCCCGAGGTTTTCGCAACTTCGTCCCGTTATCGAAACCGGTTGGGAAATGCCTTTACTGTTGCGATCGCTCGTTCTCGGTATTCCCGACGAGGAAGCTTTAAATAATTGGCCGTCAATTGCTCAAAATCTGCTAGAAAGGGAGAAAATAGCGAAAAAAGTTCTCTCAAATGCTCTCGATGGTCTTAGGGATCGATGGATTGAGTCGGATCTAGAGTCTTGGTTAGCCTTACATCAATTTTATCAACCCGCGATCAATCGCCTGGCCTCTCTTTTAGACTCGGATTTTTTGGTTTATATTATCACTACAAAAGAAAGTCGTTTTGTCAAGCAATTGTTACAAAAAGTAGCAATTAATTTTCCGGCAGCGAGATTAATTGGCAAGGAAATTAAACAGCCGAAATACCTGACTATTCAGCAAATACTGGCTGATTTACCCGAATCTCCCGCTAATTTGTGGTTTGTCGAGGATCGTCTCGATGCTTTGGAATTAGTGCAGCAACAAGCAGATTTAAACGACGTGGGCTTATATTTAGCCGATTGGGGCTATAATACCGTCCAAATGCGCCAAAAAGTCGCTCAAGATACCCGTATTAAACTGTTATCCCTATCTCAATTTGCGGCAGACTTCACCCACTGGTAAAGTCGGTGACGAAAAATATTAAAACTTCCCCCATTACCCCATGAGCATTGTTAAGCTTTCTTCATACACTTGTACTAATTGTCAATTTCTTCTACAATGGCCATAGGTCGATATTTTAGAAATTTTGTGGAGCTATGATTGACTGCCTGACTGTGGCTCGCTACTTTATTATCAGAGCTTACGAGGATGGTATAGACGCTGAAATGACTAATATGAAAGTCCAAAAGCTTTTATATTATGCACAGAGCTTGCATTTGGCCCTATACGATGAACCATTGTTTAAGGAGGAAATTCAAGCATGGCGTTACGGTCCTGTTTGTCCTGCTGCTTATAAGTTCTACAGTGATTTTGAGGCTGAACAATTACCAATTCCTCGCCAAGAATGCCTGTCTGGGCTGCCATCGGAGAAAAAAGAACTTTTAGCAGAAATTTGGCAATATTTCGGTAACTACCACGCCTATCGGTTGAGTGATATGACTCACGCGGAATTTCCCTGGAAAAAGGCTCGTAAAGGTCTGCTACCAGAAGAAAGTTCCACAGAGCCAATTCTCCTTGATGATATGAAAGCATTAGGTTATCAAAAGCTTGATTTGATAGAACAGGAACATCCGGCCTACAAAGCAGCCATGTCTGAAGTTTTGAAGGAGGCATTGGCGACGGAATCTTCTCATCGTATTGGGAAAGGAGAAGTGCATGACTGGCTCAATTCCCTTCTCGATTGAATCTTCTGACAACTTCGAGCGCTCTTTCAAAAAACTGGCAAAAGTTCACAAAAATAGCTTTGTTGAACTTATTGCCAAAACTTTAGAGGATTTAATCGATGACCAATATCCCCATAACTCCCGCCAGGAACCTCTACCGGGGAAAATTCAGTTGCCGGAAGGCTGGACTTTTCACAAGCTCGATATCCGGGTTTCAAAAGGTGCTGCGGGGCAAATTAGATTAATGTATTTGGTGAGCGCGACTACCTACACAATTAAACTGGTTTGGATTTACAGCCTTGACATCCTCACCGCCGTAAACGGACGGTGATTCCCAAACCTCACGATTTAGGTTTCTGCTTCTTTCCCTTGCGGGGTTCCGCACCTGCCTTAACAGATTCACTCTGTTCTGGTCTTATGGTCGCTCTACAGACTGACACCGCAAGCCCTGCGGCCAAAATGTTTTTACTGGCGTTAATATCTCGGTCATGGTGTGTTCCACAGTCTGGACAATCCCATTCTCGAACATTTAACGGCATTTT
>NZ_JADBTB010000162.1:0-20384 GCF_020246405.1 Microcystis sp. M083S1 | reverse complement strand
TTTTATGGGCAGATATTTTAAAACTGTCTCTTGAAGCTAATTATGATGATTATCTTGAAAAAAAATGATAATTAGACAGAAGTTCTCTATGTGAACAAGAGAACTTTATCTTCTTTTGTTTTCAAAATGAGAATTGCTGCTATCGAGCTAATTTAGCCGGTCAGCCTGTAGCGCTGAAATGGTATTACTCCCACTCCATTCAGGCAGATCCTCGCCAGTACGAACGGCTTGAGGCGGCGATCCATTCTGGCGCACCGAGTGATCGCTTTCTGTGGCCTATAGATATTGTATCAGAGCCTGGCATAGAAGGGTTTGGCTATGTCATGCCATTGCGAGAACTTCAATACAAAGGCTTTGTCGATCTAATGAAACGGCGCATTAAACCAGAACCCACCTTCAGAGCTTTAACAACCGCAGGATTTGAACTGGCCGATGGCTTTTTTCAACTTCATACCAAAGGGTTATGTTACCGCGATATCTCTTTCGGTAATGTTTTCTTTAATCCCAACACTGGGGATGTTTTAATCTGTGATAACGATAACGTCACCATCAATGGGGATCAAGAAGGTGGTGTTATGGGAACACCACGCTTTATAGCACCAGAAATCATTACTGAACAAGCGAGACCGAGTACGCAAACGGATTTGTACTCTTTGGCAGTTTTACTGTTCTATATGTTAATGATCCATCACCCCTTGGAAGGAAAGAAAGAAACCGAAATTAAATGTCTGGACGCTCCAGCGATGAATAAGCTTTATGGTACTGAGGCGGTGTTCATTTTTGACCCCAAAGACAATTCCAATGTACCAGTACGTGGCTACCATGATAATGCCCTTGCCTTCTGGCCTATTTATCCACAATTTCTCCGCGAACTGTTTACCAAGGCATTTACTAAAGGTATTCAAGACCCAGAAAATGGCCGCGTCAGGGAGTCAGAGTGGCGGGGAGCAATGGTAAACTTGCGCGATTCTATCATCTACTGTCCTCACTGTGGTGCTGAGAACTTCTACGATCCTGATGTAATAAAAGCATCAGGCGGTAAACCCAACCCTTGTTGGTCATGTCAGAAAGAAATTCGCTTGCCCCCTCGAATTCGCATTGACAAAAATATCATTATGTTGAATCACGATACCAAGCTATTTCCCCATCATATTAATGTAAAATTGTTTGACTTTTCTCAACCAGTCGCTGAAGTCACTCGACATCCCAATGATCCTAATATTTGGGGAATTAAAAATCTTATGCAAGAAAAATGGCTCTGTACTACGGCTGATAATCAAGTTAAGGATGTCGAACCAGGACGCAGTGCAACTATGGCTGTAGGAACAAAGATCAACTTCGGCAAAGCAGAAGGTGAGATTCGTCTTTGAAATGTTATTCCCTGTTTAGAAATCCACTTTTTTTACTGAATCAAGGAGATATTGAATATGCCACTACCAGGTGAAGGGTTGTCAAGCCGCCCCTTACATTTTATCTGGATTTGTGATTGTTCTGGTTCTATGTCTGTAAACGGCAAAATCCAGGTTCTCAATACAGCCATTCGTGAAGCAATTCCCTTAATGCAAAAAGAAGCAAATGAGAATCCCAATGCACAAGTATTAGTTCGCGCCCTTAAATTTTCTAGTGGAGCGCAGTGGCACATAGCTCAACCTACACCAGTTGAAAATTTTAAGTGGACAGATTTGACCGCTGATGGTGTCACAGATATGGGTAAAGCCCTCTCTATGGTTGCAGACCAACTTAAAATACCGCCCATGACTGACCGGGCGCTTCCCCCTGTTTTAGTGCTGATTTCTGACGGTCAGCCGACTGACGACTTTAGCAGTGGACTGAGACACTTGATGGAACAGCCTTGGGGCAAGAAGGCTGTACGAATTGCAATCGCAGTTGGTGGAGATGCAGATCATGAACCATTGCAGAAGTTTATTGGACACTCAGAACTAAGGCCTCTTCAATCTAATAGTCCCGAAAATCTAGTCAAACAGATTAAATGGGTTTCTACTGTTGTTTTAAAAGCTGCGTCTTCTCCTAGCAGTCAAGCCAAAAACTCTAATTTGGGAGGCGGAAATGTCCCAATTCCAGTGCCTCAAAATGTTATCGATAGTGCATCTGATGTCTGGTGAAATGGAGGACTCATGAAAGAAAATATACCCCAACTAAAATGGCGGTGCATTGGTGAATCTGTCAAAGGAGCCTCTCATGTGCGTTCTGGATTGCCCAATCAGGATGCCATTCGCTGGTTTCCAGAATCAGGCATCGGTTTGCCATTGATTTTGGCTGTATCAGATGGCCATGGCAGTGCCAAAAGTTTTCGCAGCGATAGAGGCTCTCGTTTTGCTGTTGAAACGGCAATTAAAGTAATTCAAGAATTTTTCTTGAGCAGTCAATCGAGTGATATTAATTTCTCAGCACTGAAAGATGCAGCCCAAAGACTTCTACCACCGCGACTTGTCAATGAGTGGAGAAAAGCTGTCAACAAAGATTTGGGTTTGTCAGAAAATGATGAAGAAAAATTAACTAATAAACCCAACTTTACTGATGAAGAGAAACAGATTCTTGTTGATAAAGATGGAGAAGCTGCTTGGCAAGCCGTTGAAAATAACTATTTTCTCGCTTATGGGGCCACCGTCTTGGCAGTTTTAGTGACCGAGTTTTTCATTGTCTATATTCAGTTAGGTGATGGGGACATTCTTGAGGTGGATTCTAAGGGAAATACGACTCGACCTTTGGAGCGGGATCCCAACCTAATTGCCAATGAGACAACTTCACTCTGTATGAATAAGGCATGGAATGAATTTCAGGTTCATATAAAACTGTATCCACAAGGTACGCCCAAAGAAATACCTGCTTTAATTCTGGTTTCTACTGATGGCTATTCTAATTCTTTTTCTACTGATGAAGGATTTTTTAAAATTGGTCAAGATTATCGACAGATGTTCAAGTCAAATCTGACTGAAGAAGTCCGACAAAAATTAGAAGGATTTCTTCAAGAGACTTCAGAAAAAGGCAGCGGAGATGACATCACTCTAGGCATGATTAAAAGACTTGAAACCGATGATCGGGATTATCTAACAGACCGTGTAGAAGATTTAGATAGGAAAGTTATATTAGTTGAGGAGTCCAACATGAGACAACAAGAGAATATCTCGGTATTTGAGAGTAAGGTAAAACGCTTAGATAACCATCAAAAAAAAATTGATAACAAGGTTGTTTTGGTAATACTAGGTTTAATTGTGACGCTTCCTTTATCTGTTATTAGCACTGCCCTCAGTGTTTCTCTTTTTTTTCGTCTGGACGGGATTAACGCAGAGTTAAAACGCCAACAACAGACAGAAAATGAGATGAAGTTAGAAATCAATCGGATCAAAATTAAACAACAACCCGCTAAAAATACTTCTGAACAATCATCTTTCAACAGGATCTCAACCCGATGACTACTCTTAAAGTCGTTATCATCATGGCTCGATGTAGCCACTCCAAGCAAAGCTTTGGCATTCCCATGGAGGAAAAATTACCAAATCAGTGGATAGCTGATTGGGCTTTTCCCATTAAGGAAGCAGCCGCAAAACGGGAATGCTACGACAAAAGCCAAATTGCTGGCAGTTTTTCGGTAGATGATACTTATCCGGGTTGTTCTTACTGCGAACAAAAGAGCTTTGTTAAATGCGGGGGTTCTTTATTCTCTCGCTGTAATAAAGTATCTTGCGGAGGTGAGCAGGGTAGCTTTCATACCTGTCCTTGGTGTGGAACTAAAGCTCAAATTAGTGGTTACATCGAAAACCTGAGCGCAGGAAAAGACCTATGAACGACTTCCCTCGACAAAAGCTTTGTGAAATTATTACCCAGTACGGACAGGATGTTTCTGACAACCCTCAACGCTGTGAAGGATTACTAAAGGACTTTTGTGGGCAATATAGCAAGGAAGTCTTTCTTTTAGTGAATGCTCTTAAAAAAGGCGTGGCTACCGAGTTACTAAAATCCCAGAATCAGATTCCTCAAGCAGTTATTTTATCCAAGCTTACAAAGCGATTACAAGATGAGCTAGGAATAGCTGAGGAATCTGCTTACTGGGCTGTAGATTCTTGGGGATTAGCATTAGGGGTGATTTCCCAACCACGAACTAAAAATGACTTTCAGAGTCAACAACAATTAATTTTAGAACGACAACAACAAGCAGAAAAAGAGCAAAAACAAAGAGAAGAATATGAAAAAAAATTAGATCAATCCGAGCAAGAAATACAGCAATGGAAACAAGAAGTAGGCAAGCTAAATGAAGCAATAACAACAGCCAGACAACAGCAAAATATTAATCAGAAATCAGCCCATAAGTTTGCTGCCAATTTTGTTTCTATATTGGCTGGCATCTCAGCATTAGCAGCTTTTTTGCTTGGAATTTATGCTTATCAAAAAAATCAACAAATGGGCAATCTTACTGAAAATTTGAACAATCTTACAATTGAGTATAATCAAAAAACTGAAAATTTGATAACTGAACATAATCAAAAAATCAAGAGCCTGACAACTGAACATGATCAAGAAGTTGAGAATCTTATAACTGAACATAATCAAAAAGTTGAGAATATTACAAATAAGAGAAATTTGCTTTATAATCAAGTACAAAATTTTCAAAATACTCTAGAAAATGTTGAGAATAATCTGGAGAATAATCTTAATATATCTGGAGATACTTATTTAAACCTTTGCAATCAAACTTCTAATGACATAATTGATGCTGCAATTATGTATTGGGACGGAGACGGATGGAAATCAAGAGGATGGTGGAATATTAAAAAAGGAGAATGTACAAAAGTTTTCGTAGATTTTAACAAGCGAGGAGATATCTACATTCATGGACAAATAAACAATATTAAGTGGGAATCTGATGATTTTTCATTTTGTGTAACAAGAACAGCATTTGAATTTGAAAAGTCTGATGAAATGGAATGCTCTGGTGATAATTATAAGGTTAATGCCATTAAGTTTTTGGTTTTCCCAGGAGTCAATGACTATAAGTTTAAAGATTATAAAAATTATACAGAATAATCTTCTATTTCACTATTTCACTAATCTTCAATTGAGTGTTAAAAAATATGAACAACTTACCAGGACAAAAAATCAAAGAAATCTTTACCCAGTACAGTCATTCAGTTTACTACGATCCTAAACTTTGTCAAGCTCTACTCAAGGTTTTTTGTGGGCAGTACCGGAAAGAAATTTCTGTCCTTAAATTAAATTGTCCTTTGCAGCCATTACCAATTTTTTATTTATAAAGAAATACCTCACTTACCTCAATGAAAATAGGCAAATCCAATGACACAACAACCTCAGTACAACGCTTATTTAAGACAAATTTACCCTAAAGCAGCCGCCCACACTACACCTACTCATCATCCCTTATCAACCCATCAATCTCTTGTCATTGGACGAGAGCCAAACTGTCAAATTGTTCTCAACTCCACCAACTATCCAGGAGTCTCTAGTCGCCATCTAGAAATTCGTCCCGTCATGCCTTCAGGAAGTCCTCCTTCTTGGCAAATCTGTGATTTAGGGAGTTCCAATGGCACTTATATTAATAACCAGCGATTGCAAGGTTGTCGGACATTACAATTAGGCGATCGCATTTCTCTCGGTCAGCAGGGTGTAGAATTCGTCTTTGAATGTCAAGTTAGCAATCCAGGACTTCCTGGTCGTCCTTTAAATATCCAACCTGGCGACTCCCTTCATTTAAGTCAAATGCTGCCCATCATCGCGACAAGGCAGGATTTATTTAAAAAAGCTTACCTGATACCAGGTGTCCTTACCGTCTTATTAGTCGTCGGACTATTTGCTGCGATCGGTAATCCTGACCTATTCAATGCCCTATTAGCAGTCTATCTGATTGGGGCAGGCTACTACTTCGTCTATCAATTGGGCGGCAAACAAAAACCCTGGTGGTTGCTGATAGGATCGGCAATAACTACCGTTTTACTCTTGCTCAGTCCTATTTGGTCGCTATTTATCTTGGTTTTCCGTCAAATCCTGCCAGGAGAAATACCGACAGAAGGAACAGAAATAGGATTTCTTTCTTCGTTTATCCACTATTTTTTTGGTGCAGGCATGGCAGAAGAACTCCTCAAAGCCATACCTGTCTTCCTTGCGCTGGGGATAGGACGAATGCTCAGAACCCCTTGGCGAGAGCGAGTGGGTGTCTGGGAACCCCTTGATGGCATTCTCTTAGCAACTGCCTCTGCTGCTGGCTTTACCCTCCTAGAAACCCTGGGACAGTATGTGCCTGGAGCGATTCAGCAGGTAGCAACTCAGGCAGGGGAAGGCGCAGGAGAATTAATCGGGATACAATTACTCATTCCTCGAATTATTGGTTCTGTAGCCGGACACATGGCTTATAGCGGCTATTTTGGTTATTTCATTGGCTTAAGCGTCCTGAAACCGTCTAGACGTTGGTCAATCTTGGCTATAGGCTACTTGACAGCATCAGCACTGCACGCCCTTTGGAACGCTTCTGGTGCTATCAGCAATCTCGTCACTGCCTTTGCCGGAATTTTAGCTTATGCCTTCTTAATGGCAGCCATTCTGAAAGCTCGGCAACTTTCACCAATTCGTTCTCAGAATTGGGCGACTCAGTATTACAGTCCACCGATCCTACCTCAAGCTCCCTTTTCGCTGCGGATTCAGCAGAAGACGATTCCTTTAACTGTCGGGACTCGGTTGCAGGCAGGGGAGATTCCTGGGTTGGGAGCGCAAAGTGCTAATGGAATAGTCGCTGAAGTAAATGCTAATCCCAAAGATCCCAGCATTTTAGGGTTGCAAAACTGTTCCAATCAATTTTGGATAGCTACTTTACCTATCGGGCAGCAAAAGCAAATCGATCCTGGGCGCAGCATCAAGCTTGCGGTTGGCACGAAAATTAACTTTGGTTCAGTTCAAGGAGAGGTGCGATCATGAGACAATCATCAAGTTGGAAAAAGATTCTCTTATTCGGCTTATTAGGGGCTTTTGGTTGCCTAATCGGATGGTTATTGGGTGAATGGTTCTTATCTTGGACAATGCTGCCACAAACACAACAAGAAGCCTCGACACCTGCACTTGTGTTTAATCCAGAACTGACTAAACGACTGCAAAGAGAGGGAGCTAAAACAGGGGATGTTCAGCTTTCTCTGTTATGGAATAACTACAACGATTTAGATATACATTGTATCGATCCATCAGGAGAGGAGATTTATTACTCGCACAAGCGATCGCAATCAGGAGGCGAACTTGACGTTGATATGAACGCAAGTGGACGGCAATCAAAAGAGCCAGTAGAAAACATTTACTGGCCTGCTGGAGGCGCACCAAAAGGAAAATATCAGGTGTTTGTCAATCATTATGCCAATCATGGCGAGGCTGACCCAACTGCCTTTACGGTCGGTGTATTAGTAGAGGGGAATAGTCAAGAATTTTCTGGTTCTATTTCTCATGGTCAACCAAAGCGACCCATTTATGAATTCACCATTGAAGCAAAACCAGCACAACAGCAGCCTAACGCCCAGCAGTTTTGGTATATGGTGTTTATTGTCGGTCTATGGACAGCCTTGCTTGCCATTGGCTTATCTCTTGCCCTAGCAATCGGGCAAAACTTCTATCTTCATCGTCCGTTTTTATCCACTCGTCAAGGCACTATCTTACTTGCAGGAGGGCTATTAGCAGGCCTCGTTTCTGGTGGTTCTGCTCAAGCACTGTTGAGTTTAGTTGCCCAGTCAGAAATCCTCGCTAAAGCTGGCTGGATCGCTGGCTGGACGCTTTTGGGAGGGCTTTTGGGAAGGGGGATGGGCTTTTTCATCTCTAACCTACAAGCAAAACGAGCGACTATTGCTGGTGCGATCGGCGGTTTCTTTGGTGCTTTAGCCTTTTTGTTGGTTTCCCAGAGTGCCGGTGATGCCTCTGGTCGTTTGGTTGGAGCGGTTATTTTAGGCTTTTTTATCGGCTTAATGGTCGTTTTCGTTGAAGTCGCTTTTCGTACAGCTTGGCTGGAGATTCAATACAATCCCAAAGAGAGCCGCACAGTCAATCTGGGAGCCGAACCCGTCAGTATTGGTGGCGATGCCAAAGCTTGTACTATTTACGCCCCGAATGCGCCACCTGTTGCCCTGCGTTACCGACTCAGCCAAGGTCAAATCCTCTGCGAAGATATCGCCACTGGGGTAACTCAGCCACTCCAACCAGGGGATAATCAGCGAGTGGGCAATCTTACCGTCTTTGTTCGCAGTGCCGATGCACCAGATCAATTAGCCTACCGCGATCTTAATCGTGCTTCTCCAGAAGCTTATCAGGATAGGTCTTCCTTTTCCTATTCTCAACCTCAGACTCAATTTTCCTTGCACATTAAAAGACAAGTCATTTCTCTAACGAATGGAACTCGCTTAACTGCAAGAGAGATTCCGGGGTTAGAATCTCAAGGTGCTGATGGTGTGGTAGCACAGGTGAATCCTAATCCTAAAGATCCTAGTGTATTGGGGCTACAGAACTGTTCCCATCGAGCTTGGACTGTAACTTTAGCTAACGGTGAGCAAAAGCAAATCGATCCTGGGCGCAGCATCAAGCTTACGGTTGGCACTAAAATCAACTTTGGTTCAGTAGCAGGAGAAATTTGCTGATGAATGATTTACCCCGTCAAAAACTCAAGGAAATTATTATTCAATATGGTCGTTCTCTATGTGATGAACCACAACGCTGTGAGGGACTGCTACGAGACTTATGTGGACAGTATCAGAAGGAAATTGCGGTTCTCGTAGGCGCACTGAAAGAACGAGTCCCCGCCGATTTACTGGCCTCGCAAAATAGTACGCCACCAGTGGTATTTTTAGCACGACTAACCAAAAAACTGCAAGATAATCTGGGGTTAGCTGAAGAGGCCGCTAGATGGGCAGTGGAATCCTGGGCTTTAGCTTTGGGGGTGATTTCAAGCAATGACCTTAAAACCAACCCTTCATCGGATCCACCAATTCCTACGCCAATCCCGACTCCTGTACCAGATTCTGCTGGGCAACCAACTTCCTCTTTCTCGGTTTCTTCAACTATCCCCGTGCAACTGCCTGTCAATCCCGTCACCATTCCTTCTCAGCCAGTACCCCCGCCAACGCCTCCTTCACCTTCAAACAATTGGACAAAGATTGCGATCGCTCTTGGCTCAGTGGGAGTTTTGGCATTAGCGGGCAGTGTAGTGCATTTTCAAGAACAGCAAAAACAGGCGAGCGATCGAGAAATAGCCGAATTGAAAGCCAGAGAAGAACAACGTCTAGAAGCGGAACAGCGCCAACGAGAAGAGGCCGAACGTCGAAGAAAAGAGGCAGAACAACAACTTGCAGAAGAACAAAGAAGGAGACAAGAAGCAGAAGCCCGACTGGAAGCAGAGCGTCAGAAATCAGAAACTTTTGTTCCTAGTGAAAGTGTCAATCAAGATATCAACGAAGGCGAAGCGATATCCCTGATTGAAAATCTGTACTATGCGCTTTCAGAAAAAAACTTCGATCAGGCAAGGTCTTTATATAGCCCACAATTGGCAGAGTCATTTTCTTCTCCTAGCTTCTTCAGTCAATTTAAAAGAGTAACTGTCGAAGATTTACAAGTTACTTCGAGAACAGATACTTCGATAAACTTTATAGGACAAAATACTTATGTTTATCCCGATGGTTCAACCCAAAGAGAACTCAGATCGTACACCGTGAGAAACTTGGATGGAGAGTTAAAAATTACAGCATCTGAATTCATTAAAGTGACAAAGTTTAGATAAAATTCTAGCGTTAAAACCAAAAATGTTGGGTTCTTCGTTACTTGGTATGATTCTATATGGAGACATAAATCGACTAAATCCTGATCTGGCAAGAGATTTAATTGATTAGTTCGCTCCAGATTGCAAACAATTGACAAAAATTGCAGTAATGTCTGTTTCTATAAGGGTTTCATCCCTTATAACCCTGTCCGTTGCATAAGACAAACCGAAGAGATCAAGAAATTAACTAATTAATTTAACCTTCACCCCCCACCCAGTCAAACCAAGTTTAAAAGGTGAATGGTTTTATTTTCCCAGTACAGGGGGATAGAGCTTCTCGTTTTTCGGGACGAGTCCTGAGATAATCTTCTAACCAAAGACAACCTCGATCGAGCAATTTTTGTAAATAATCATATTCCGTTTCTAAGGGCCATCGATGCTTTTGACCATCCCTAGCAATAATCACAATCTCTTGACCATCAGGACTAAAAGCGATCCCATAGACGATATCTTCTTCTATTTTAAACTCGGAGCGCAAATTTCCGTCCATGTCCCAGCGTCTAGCTGTACCATCCCTTGAAATAGCGGCGATTTTCTCACCATCGGGACTAAAACTAACTCCATAAACGGGAAAAGAATCGGTTTTAATCTCCTTTAAAAGATTGCCCTGTAAATCCCAAATTTTAATCTTTCCCCGAGTAGCGGTAGCAATTTTTTGATGATCAGGAGAAAACACCAAATCATAGATAATACTATCATCAACTGTCCAAGAATTAATCAATTTAGTCCGATGATTGCTTAAATGCCAGTATTGAACTTTTCCCTCGCTTGTTCCCGTGATTATTGCTGTTCCCTCTCCATTAAAAGCAAGACTATAAATCGGTGCTTGACTAGCAGTAAATTCTTGAAGCATTGTTCCTTTTTCACTCCAGATTTGGACTTTTCCGTTTCTTCCTGTAATCGCTATCTGATTACTATCGGGATGAAAAGCTATACTATAGATTGAACGCATTTTTGTGGTAAATTCTCTAATTTTTTTTCCCTGGGAATCGAGTAAAGTAATTTGACCATCTTTGTTAGCAATAGCGATAATATTCCCCCGGGAATTAATGGTAACACTGGTATTATCGGCCTTAGCTTGATTTAAATTGTTCAGCTGCCAAATTTTAGCCGTTTCATCACTCGATCCAGTTACCACCTCTTTTCCATCTTGACTAAATACAGCAGTAAAAACTGATTCTTGATGTCCTCTAAGAGTGGTTATTTCTTCCCCTTGCAGTCCCCAAATTTTAGCACTACCGTCACTAGATGCGGTAATTATAAACTGGCCATCAGGACTAAAATTCACACTGTTGACAAAATCTTGATGTCCCCGGAAAGTAGCTATTAAATTTCCCTGTAAATCCCAGATTTTAGCAGTTTTATCGGCCGCTGCTCCGGCAATTTTTTGACCGTCGGGACTAAAATTAACACTATAAAAAGCCTCAATATTTTCTTGACCTAAACTCAAGATAATTTTACCTGATAAATCCCAGATTTTAATCGTACCATCCCGGGAAGCGGTGGCAATTTTTTGACCATCGGGACTAAAACTAGCTGCATCTATCGATCTTTTATGTCCCTTAAATACCTGTAAAGTTTGACCTGATAAATTCCATAATCTAGCGGTTTTATCCCTGGAAGTAGTCACAATTTTTTGACCATCGGGACTAAAACTAACACTATAAACTGATTCTTGATGGTCAGGATAGGTGACTAAATTTTGTCCTTGCAAGTTCCAAATTTTGGCGGTTTTATCTTCGGAAGCAGTGGCGATTTTTTGACCATCGGGACTAAAGCTAACACTATAAACTGCTCCTTGATGACCTGTCAAAGTTTGAATATTCTCACCTTTTTGATTCCAAATTTTTACCGTTCCATCTTGGGAAGCAGTGGCGATTTTTTGACGATCTGGACTAATACTAACACTATAAATAGTTCCCCGGTGTCCTTGCAGTTGGTTTTTTTCTTGAATGCGATCTAAAATTTGTTGTAGGGTAATAATTGGACTGGTAGCAGGATATTTACCCAGGGTTTGGTCATCAGTAACGATGTTTTTTAAACTATTTACTGCTTGCATAGCCGCAATTAAAGATTCTAGTTCTTCAAATTGAAATTGTTGCCAATAACTGTCACCATTGCGCTGTAGTTGAATACCTAATTTAGCGCTTTCTACTTGCTGCCACGCTTGTTTTACCTGAATAAAAGCGAAGAAAGAACCCAGGAGAGAAGCAATTAAAATTACCGAGCCAATTTGAATTCTTTTCGTAGCTTTTTTGTGAGCGATTGCTAAAATTTTATTAGCTTGCTTCTGAGTTTCTAGGCTAATTTCTGCCTCTCTTTTGTCGAGATTTTGACTAGCAGTTAAAAACTGATAATCAAGATTACTTAAGCTTTTACCCTGAGACCAATCGAGGGCATTATTTAAAGCTTTTCCGCGTAAAAGCCGCGATTCATCGGTATAATTAGACTGTTGCCAGGCGGCAAGTGCTTCTGAGTAGGGACGCAATTGCTCTAATTGTTTTTCCACCCAATTAAGATTAAATATTTCTCGATAAATAGGATTATAAACTACTAACTTATTATGTTTTTTTACTACTAAACCCGATAACCTTAATTCCCCTTGTTCTGGACTATCATCATACGCGATTGCACCCTTTTCTAAAATTTGTTGATAGATACCTAACAAACGACCCGCTTTGTCTTGATTTCTTAACAAGCGATCAGCAATAGTTCGCAGATGAACTGGTTCATCATGAGATTCCCAATTATTAATAACTCTCTCTTTGATCAGCGTCTCAATATCTAAATTAGTTTCCCGCAATAGCTGACAGATTTTCTGGGTTAAAAATGGCTGTCCTCCCGTCCAAAAAATAACTTTTTCTAACCAGTCGGGTTGATAATTACTTTGACTGGATAATCCCTCGGCTAAAGGAGCAATTTCTGCCAGATTAAATCCCGTTAATTCGATCGCCTGGCCGATATTAAAAGATGTTTGGGTCTTTTCGCGAATTAAATCTGCTGGGGTAGCAACACCGAATAAAGCGAAAGTAATTCTTTCATACTGGGAATTTTCCGCTCTTTGGTTATAACAATAACGAATCAGGGAAAAAAAGTCATCTAGAGAAAACTGTAAACTGAGAATTTTATCAATCTCGTCAATAAAAATATATATTTTCTCTCCCCGACAATAAACTAATAAAACTTCCTCAATAAATTGTCCCAAACGCTGCACGGGAGGTAAATCCTCTCGCTCGCGCAACCAGGATTTAAGATTAATTTTTCCCGTCAGATTAAATCCTAAAAACAAACGGGTAATCACCCCGTTATACCATTGGGATAAATTATCATTGCTACCAATACTGGTTATATCTACGGACGCGCAATCCATGCCCAATTGCTGTAAAATATGGGTCACTCGTACCCTTAAACTGGATTTGCCCATCTGACGACAGTTAAAAATGTAGCAAAATTGACCATTTTTTAACGCCGTTAACAGTTCTTGATCGGCATTTCTCTCGATATAGGTAGGATGGTTATAGGCAAGACTACCCCCGACACGATATTGATAATTCATGATTCTTAAACAAAATTATTTCAATGTCACCAACAGAAATAAAATAGACAATTGTGATTTAGATATCTATAATGCAAGGATAATCGCTATTGACAACCTATCCCCAAGGCAATTATGAAGAAAACTTTTTTCACCTCCATCGCCGTTAGTGCTACCCTCGTCAGTGGCATTGTTTTAGGTACTCTTGATGCTGGCAGCGCATCCGCTTGTCCTTTCGCTCAAGGTAAAAGCATTTTTGGCAGCAATAACACCCTCCCTGTGGATGCTAACAAACTTATTTTAGGGGTTGCCGGTGCTACGGGAGCAATCACCGTAGCTGGTGTTTTAACCTACCGTCGTTTTCACTCCGGGCAGCCTCCCGAAGATGCCACCGCTAACCTGCCGGCGGTATTTTCTATCCCCATTCCCCCCGTCGCTTTAAATGCGGCAGTGGAGGCAGAAGAAGCGGCAGAAACCAGCAAAATCTCCTAAAAATCCGCTAGATTCCCTCAAAAAAGGTGTTGGCATCCCCGCAGCTTTCCCCCTAGGCAACACCTTTTTCTGGCTAATTGTGTCCCAGTTATCAGAATTTTCAGCGATTTTTAAGTTATGTTAAAAGGTGCAACCCTACCACCAGAGGTAAAGATGGGCAACTCCACCACATTTTCTGACACCCCATTTCACAAAGAGCATCACACTTGGGAGCATTTAAAACAAGCCATCGCCGCTAGTTCGGGTTTTCGGCGTTGGCAGCAAGAACAACTAGAATCAGGTAAAAATAGAGACGATGCTGATGCTCGCATTTGTTCCTATCTACGCGAAACTTTAGAAACTTTAGCCTACTAGATTGATGCTCCCCAGCTATGACGGTATGGGGACTTTTTTTGTCCGTTTAAGCTAATTGGCGGGCTTTATTTTCTGCGAGCTTCGTAACCCAACAACCAGACAAAAGCGACAATTAAAGGCAGCAAATAATAAATAGCTCGATAGGCGATTAAAGAACCTAAAAGCTCGGCATTAGATACATATTCGGGACGTAATCTCAGCATGATAAACTCAAAAACACCTACTCCCCCCGGCACATTGCTTAATACCCCTGCTGTCATGGCAAATACGTAGAGACCGAAAAATCCTAAAAACGAAGTATTATAGTTGTCTGGGAGTAGAAGATATAGAACTCTAGCGGCTAATATCCAATCAATAAAAGTCAACAAAATCAAAGCCAGGGAAAGAGTCCAAGAGGGTAAATAGATATTTTCTTTGCCGATTTTTATCGGTTTTTTATAGGTGAGAGTCAAGAAAAAATATCCCGTAACCAGCAATAAAAAAATTATTCCTAAAGGTTTGGTAGTTAAAAAAGGTAATTTTAAAAGTTGAGGAATCCGTTGGGGATCGAGGAGGAAACTTACACCACCAATCCCTAACATTCCTAACCAAAAGCTTAAATGGGTAAAAGTGATGACTTTGGCAATATCCACCACCCCCACCCCCGCAGGAGTATAGAAACGATAACGGATCGCAGTTCCAGAAAATAAGGTTAAACCAATGGTATTACCAAGAGCATAACTGATAAAAGCAGTACGGATAATAGTGCCTAAAGCTAAGGGATGATTAATATAATAAAAACCTAGGCGATCATAACCCGTCATCGACAAATAACCCAAGGCCATCCAAAAAATAGCTTCTAGTTTATGACTTGTGGTAATATGATCCAAACTAGCCAACAGTTGGGCAAAAGTGTAGTGTTTAAATTCTTGACTAATTGCCCAGACCGCTAGAATAAATAAACTCAAGGACAGGATAATCGGAGCAAAACGCAGAATTTTTTTATACATCTTACTTTTTACGAATTACTTTTGTCCCATTAAAATTTATGAAAAAATCAAAGGTAGATCTAGCCAAACGTCTAAATCGATCCCGAAAAAGGAAATATGATAAATTCCTGACTTCCTCCTTATATTTAACAATCATTCTGGTTTTATGTTATCTAGTTTATCTCAATCTTCCTTGGTCTTTTAATCTTTTTGTGCATTGGGTGACTAAAGGGGGTGATTTAGACAAAATTCCTGCCAAATTTCATTCAGAACTTAATCAATTATGTTTGAGGGCAGATAGTGCGGGGGAAGTAAAAACGAGAAACTATACAGAACATACAGAAATCGCCGAAGCTCTTGGTACATTTAGATGTACTCTAGTTAATGGTGGTCAAGAATGGTTAATAGAAGATTATAAATCTTTTAGTTCTGCCGATGAAGCGATTTTAGGCACTCAGTTAGCAGTTTTTATCACCGAGATTTTGGGAACAGGTTATAGTTATAGAATCCGCGCTCGTATTCCCAGATACTAAGGAGCAACTAACTCCTGAAAAAAACCTGTAAACCTAGGGATGGGTTCTGCACCCATCCTAGAAAAAAATTAGTTTTCCGATAGGGGTTTGGGGCGGGAAGGCCGAGGGATAGGGGATTGTCCTGGGGTAAAAGGTCGCTTTTCTCCTTCCCCTTCCGGTCGAGAATATCTATCGGCCGAGGGATGACGATTTTTATCAAAAGGCTTTTTAAAACCACCCTTACCCATGGGTTTTTTCTTACTGGCAAAACCGAGGTCCAAACCTTCCAAAATAGTTAAGGCATCCCCTTTAAGTTGCACCTGAAAATCCCAAAAACGACTGACCGGTTTACCTGGTAAAGTGCCGCGCAATTTTAGTTTAAAAAACTTGGGTTTGTCCGCTTCGGTTTTGGGCATTTGTCGGATTTTGACCACTACCGCTTGATTTTCCCGTTCAGTAAAGATGACTTCACCTCGAATCGAAAAATAACCCGGGGTAGAAGCGAGGAGTGGCTCTATCTCTTGATCATCCTCTTTTTTCAGGGTTTCTGGTTCCCAAACACCGACAATCTGAACATGAAGGGCATCATTTTCCTGACGGGTACGCGGGTAAACCACCCAAAGATGGGGTTTTTCCAGATCGAGATGATTTTTAACCAAACTGATCACCCGGCCGAGAATCACAGAATCGATCAGAGTACCATCGGCAGTTAAAATATTGCCTTTAGTTAATTGTTCCTCCGATCGCTGATAATGACCATAGACGAGACCGATCGCCCGATACTGCCGCAGATGACTGGGAGGGGGGATCGGTTGTTGACGTTTGACTTCTTCGGGGGTGGCTGACTCTACGGCTAAATCAGCCTCGGTATTGGGGGATTCAACGGAGACTTCCTGAATTTCCACTTCAGGAGTCGGGGGGGTTTTCGGTGATTCGGTAAACCGATTCCCAGGACGATTCATATCACACTCCTAGCGGCGGAGACACACAGTAAATTAGTAATCAAACAAGTCAAAAGCGCGATCTGGGGGGTTACAATAACCCTCTAGGGCGACTCTACTGGCATCTAGTATATTAAGAACCATGATCTTTTGACTGTCAACCTAGTCAAAACCCTTTTGAGTCTTGACCGTTTGCCCATTGTACTCAATAAAGAGCGGAGAATTCGATTGATCCCCTAATCAAATCTCCAGACTTCTATAACATTTTCTTGTCTGTCCCCTCGCACCCCAGTCTATGAAAGCTTCTCTCTCTAACCGTCGTTGGCTGTCCATCGGTCTCGTCCTGATGTTATTTGCTTTGCTGTCTTTCTCGACTATGCCACTATTGACTTCTGTTCTCCAGAGTCGGCACTCCTCGGGACAGAGTCATCTGTCCGCAGTGAAACAAGAGGAATTAGCCAGTCAAGCACTGGGTTATCAGATGGTTTTAGAGCGTGAACCCGATAATCAGACGGCTTTGCGGGGATTATTAGATACTCGCTTACAGCAGGGCGATTTAAAGCAAGCGATCGAACCTTTAGAAAAATTAGCGCAACTTAACCCCCAACAATCCGATTATCTACTACTTTTGGCGGAAGCGAAACAGCAAATAGAGGATTATGCAGGAGCCACAGGCAGTTATCGCGCCCTTTTGGCCTCCCAACCCCAAGATCTGCGGGCTTTAACTGGATTAACTAATTTATTTCTCAGCCAAAACCGCTCTATCGAGGCGATTAGTCTGGTCAAAGACACGATCAATCGCGCTTTAAAAGCTGGTTCCGATCCCAATAATTCGGCTAGTTTAATCGATATCGTTTCCGTTCAGTTACTTTTAGGCAAAATCTATTTCGAGCAGCAAAATTATCCAGAAGCTTTAAACGCCTATAAACAAGCTCAACAGATGGATGTTAACGATTTCCGACCGATTTTAGCGGCTGCGATCGTACTAAAAGAACAGGGCAAAAATCAAGAGGCTCAACCCCTCTTTCAAGAGGCTCTCAGTCGCGCTCCTTTTGCCTACAAAGAGGAGATTCAGTCCCTAATCAGGAGTCAGGAGATAGGAGTCAGGAGATAGGAGTCAGGAGATAGGGTGATGAGACAGCTTCCCCATTTCCCCCACTTCCCCAATTCATAATTCCCCCATTTCCCCCACTTCCCCAATTCATAATTCATAATTCATAATTCCCCCACTTCCCAATTCATAATTCATAATTCATAATTCCCATAGTTTTGTAACAGCAATTTTTACTAAAAATCAATAAATGTAAACTTTAATTACAAGGTCGATCGAGTCCCGACAACGGTGTTATCTTAAGAACATAAGGCACAAAGGAAGCGACTCAACTTCCTTCCAGGCAAAAAGACCTAGAGCCTGTGCCACCTGCTCTAGCTCAACGCAACAGCTAAATCGGACGCAGATTCTCAAAGTTTGTAAAGTAAAGTATGGTTTCGCCTCTGTTGCTCGATATAGGACAGATGGAGTGAGCCGTAATCATCACCTGAGTCGGTAAACTGAGAAATCTTGATAGTTGACAGATAGACTGTTGTGGGTTCCGTAAACCTTTATTATGTTGAGTCCGTTAATTTTTCAGGAGTCCATATCGTTTGTACAAGATGAAGCCCGCCTCCCTAGGCGGGCCTATTGTGTTTTTAGAAAACCGCCACGAGATATTCCTGTAACTGCAATTGATAACCTGCCTGTAGCTGACAGGGATAATCAAGGGAAAACTCAGGTAAAGCTAATAGAGAACTTTTTTGACAACTAACCAAAGCCACATCGAAGCGACAGGTTAAATCGGACCATTGGGGATAAAAGGAGAGAAATATCTGAGCAGCTTCGTAAATTCTCCCCTGTTTACGGTCATCGATTGCTAATTTGCCCCCTAAATCCCAATTGCCAGCGCTGCGGGTTTTCACCTCGACAAAAGCGAGAATCGCCTGAGATTTAGACAAAACGATTAAATCGATTTCACCGCCGCCACTACGCCAACGACGCTGGAGGATATGCCATTGCTGTAATTGCAACCAATCCGCCACCAAATTTTCGCCCAATTCCCCCACAGTTGTCATATTCAGTTATCAGTTATCAGTTATCAGTTATCAGTTATCAGTTATCAGGGAACAGGGAACAACGTTGATTTATTATCCTGTCTTCTGACTCCGAACTCCTGACTACTGGCTCCTGTCTCCTGTCTCCGAACCAAGCAGGACAATTTTCTTTACCAGAGGTTTATTACAAAAGTCCTTCTAGACGACGACGGATGCTGTCCAACTCCGCATCGGGAATCTCGGAAAACTCTTCTTCGGCGGGGGGGACTTCCTCTTTTCGCCAATCCAACTCGGAGGCATTGCTTTCGGGGGGAATTACCAACATACCCGCTTCAATCATCTCCGCTTGATAGCCAGCATCGCGACAAAATTCTGCCACTTCCTCCGAATCAATTTTCTCTACCGTGGGAGTCGGAAAATCCTGCGCCTCTAACAGCAGCGCATAACGGGTGGCATCATCTTCCGATTCAAACATCAACACCTTATTGATAGCTCCCATTTGAATGGTGTGGATACCTTCGTTTTCTGTGCCTGCGTTAAAAAGTAGTACAAATACACGCATAATTACTATTAGCGATCGATAAGCAGTGGTCATCTATACTCATTTTACCCCCCTTCTCGATCGCTAATCCTCAGTAATTTTAGTTTCTCGTCAACCACTTTTGACCGTTAAGCCGTTGCAGGGTGTAAAACAACAGTAAATCGAGACTAACTTTCCTTTCATCGATCATAAATGATTCAAGTGTACTAGGTTGAGCGCCGCCCTCAGCCTGGGAAAAAGCTTTTTTACCGTTGATGTTTTCTTCCAAAAAATAAATGCTAAATTGACGCATTCCCCCGAGCCAATTGCCGCTTAACTGCCAACAGGGAGAGCTAGAAAAGCCCTGCACGGCAATTTTATCCTGTTTAAAGGACAGTTTTATATCAGTTATACCCAGCTTTTGCAAGGCTGCCGCCAGTGCGGGTTGAAAATGCTGCTCGATAAATTCAGCAAAGGGTTTTTCCTCGACGGTAGGCTCCTTGGGTTTTTTAGCAGCCGCAGGTTGAGCCGGTTTTTCTGCTGCTGCTGCCGGAGTTGCGGGGGTGGTGGTTTCTTCTGCCATAGGAATTAATCTGGAATGGGTAGGTAGCTACAATTATATTTTCTCCCGGGTTATCGGTTATCAGTTTTTTTAGCTATCAGCTTTTATTTACCCCATTGATTAGCCACTTTTCTGGTGAGGGCATTTCTCATAAAGATGAAGTATAACTGGACAGGGTAATGAAAACCTCTATATCAAGGTAGTAGGGTTGATTCATGAATCAACCCTACGAATCAACCCTACGAATCAACCCTACGAATCAACCCTAGGAATCAACCCTAGTAATCAACCCCCCTTATCAAGGGGGGCAGGGGGGATCAAACCTAAAATCCATTCAACCCTAGGAATCAACCCTACGAATCAACCCCCCTTATCAAGGGGGGCAGGGGGGATCAAACCTAAAATCCATTCAACCCTAGGAATCAACCCTAGTAATCAACCCTACGAATCAACCCCCCTTATCAAGCTATCCATTAGTCGGATCTTTCTTAACAAAAAGAGAAGAAACTTAAAAAAAGGGGAAACGATTGATAGGTATAGTTTTGAAAGAAGGAATTAAGGTGGAGGTAAGCAAAAAAATGGAGAAATGGGCAGCCCAAGAATT